>JABMMH010000421.1 GCA_013205645.1 Polaromonas sp.
CATCGCAATCCCAGGTCGACGCGCTGCTAGACCACAAGTTCAACCTGTATCGCACCGAAGTCACCCGCAGTTCTGACACCGCCGAATCCCTGCTGCGTCGCCTGAACATTAACGACTCAGCGGCCGCCACTTTTTTGCGCAGCGACAGCAAGGCCCGCACACTGCTTTTGAGCCGCGCCGGCCGGACCGTCACTGCAGAAACCTCTGACGACCAACGCCTGCTCCAACTGTCGATGCGCTGGGCCACTGACGACGACACGCAATTTCAACGTCTGGTGATCTCCCGCAACGGCGAGGTTTTCACCTCAAGAGTTGAATCGGCACCTTATTCGATCTCCGTTCGCATGGCCAGCGGCAACATCAAAAGCTCGCTGTTTGCCGCCACCGACGATGCCAATATTCCTGATGCCGTAGCGATCCAAATTGCCAACATTTTTTCCGGTGACATCGACTTTCACAGCAGCCTGCGCAAAGGCGACCGCTTCAGCGTGTTTTACGAAACTCTCGAAGCTGACGGCGAAGCCATCAAAACCGGCAAGGTGCTGAGCACGGAGTTCATCAACAACGGCAAGACGCTCCAGGCCATGTGGTTCGACGACTCGACACAAGTGGCGGCATCTGGTGCAGTGAACAAGCGCCTAAAGCCCTCTAAAGGCGCTTACTACTCCCTGGATGGTCAAAGCCTGCGCAAGGCTTACTTGGCCTCGCCAATGGAGTTTTCGCGCATGAGCAGCGGCTTCAAGATGCGTTTTCACCCGATTTTGAAGACTTGGCGTGCCCACTTGGGCGTTGACTACGCTGCCGCGACAGGCACCCCTGTGCGCACAGTTGGCGATGGCGTGGTTGATTTTGCCGGCGTCCAAAATGGCTATGGCAATGTGGTTTACATCAACCACAAGAGCGGCCACACCACGGTGTATGCGCACTTGAGCCGCATCAATGTGCAGCGCGGCGCGCGTGTCAGCCAAGGTCAAAATATCGGCGCGGTAGGCTCCACCGGCTGGGCCACCGGACCGCACCTGCATTTTGAGTTTCGCGTGAATGGTGAACACCAAGACCCGACACTGCTGGCCCAACGCAGCGAAAGCATTCCTCTGACGGCCAGCAGCATGCCGGCCTTCAAGCTGCTGGCTGGCACGGTGCGCCAACAGCTGCAGATCGCCAGCACGATTGGCCAAAGCCGCACAGAGTAAAAATAAGGCGTTATGCCTGAGTACTTCATCGGCCTGATGTCAGGCACCTCACTGGACGGCGTGGATGGCGTGATTGCCGACCTTTCGGCGACTGCTCCGGTCTTGGTGCTGGCCTCTGCCAGCCTGCCATTTGAGGCCGACTTCAAAGCAGCGTTACTGGCCCTGAACACCCCTGGCGAGAATGAACTGCACCGCGCTGCGCTGGCTGCGAATCAGCTGGCGGAAACCTACGCGCAGGTGATTGAACTTTTACTGGCCAGCGCTGCGGCCAGCGGCATTCAGCGCCAAGACATCGTCGGCATTGGGGCTCACGGGCAAACCGTGCGGCACAGGCCACAAGAATTCGGCGTTGGCTACACCCTTCAATTGAACAACCCGGCGCTGCTGGCTGAGCGCACTGGCATCGACGTGGTGGCGGATTTCCGCACGGCAGATGTCGCGGCCGGTGGCCAAGGCGCGCCCTTGGTGCCGGCTTTTCATGCGGCGATCTGGGGTGACAGCCGCCGCGCCAGAGCCGTGCTGAACATCGGCGGCATCAGCAACATCACGCTGCTGCACGCAGACGGTGCGGTTCAAGGCTTTGACTGCGGCCCTGGCAATGCGCTGATGGATTTCTGGTGCCAGCGCCACACCGGCCAGCCTTACGACGATGCAGGCGCCTGGGCAGCTTCTGGCCAAGTCAATGCCGCCTTGCTGGCTCAATTGCTCAGCTCGCCCTATTTCGCACGACTGCCGCCGAAAAGCACAGGACGCGACCTGTTCAACCCAACTTGGCTTGAGCAGCAGTTGGGCGGCTTTGGCGCGTTACCGGCAGCGGATGTGCAAGCCAGCCTGACGGCGCTGACGGCACAAGCCTGCGCTGGCGATTTACGCCACTATTTACCGTTGGCCACTGAGCTGTTGGTGTGCGGTGGTGGCGCGCTCAACACCGAACTGATGCGTCAGATCCGCTTGGCTTTGCCGGATGTTCAGGTCAGCTCGACACAAGATCACGGCCTGCCACCGCTGCAGGTCGAGGCTACGGCGTTTGCCTGGCTTGCACAAGCCTTTGTGCACAACAAGCCGGGCAATGTCGTGGCAGTCACCGGCGCCAAAGACCCACGGGTGTTGGGTGCGCTTTATAAAGCGCCCATGCAAAAAGGCCCTTGAAAGGGCCTTTTTTATATCGCTGCAACGCAGCTGTCGCTGTCTACCTGCGAAGTGTCAAGCTGAAAAGCTGGAGCCGCAACCGCAAGAGCTGGTGGCGTTCGGATTCTTGATGACGAACTGAGCGCCTTCAAGGTCATCTTTATAGTCGATTTCGGCGCCGACCAAGTATTGGTAGCTCATCGCGTCGATCAACAGTGACACGCCATTTTTGGTCATGGTGGTGTCGTCCTCGTTGGTGATTTCGTCGAAGGTGAAGCCGTACTGAAAGCCAGAGCAACCGCCGCCCTGCACAAACACACGCAACTTCAGCTCTGGATTACCTTCTTCCGCGATCAGGTCTGCCACCTTGGCGGCGGCGCTGTCGGTGAAGACAAACGGGCTGGGCATTTCGGTCTGGATATCGTTGGCAACTGCGCTCATGGAAGTCTCCTCTTTAGGTTCAGGTAAGAATAGTACAGTAAATTGATCAACCACAAGACCGTCAGGCCTACTCTCAGCGAAGCATGAAAAAAGCCGCCAGGCTTGCACCGCGGCGGCTTTCTCTGCAGTGGGCAGATCGGGAAGCGAATTAACGCTTGCTGAACTGCTTGCGGCGACGTGCTGAACGGAAACCGACCTTTTTACGCTCGACTTCACGTGCATCGCGGGTGACAAAACCAGCCTGGCTCAGAGCCGGCTTGAGGGTCGTGTCATAGTCGATGAGCGCGCGGGTGATACCGTGGCGGATTGCGCCAGCCTGGCCGGACTCGCCGCCGCCGTGAACGTTGACCATGATGTCAAACGTTTCGACGTGGTTTGTCAGAAACAGGGGTTGGCGGCAAATCATGATCGAAGTTTCGCGACCGAAGAACACGCGAATGTCGCGGTCATTGATCGTGATCTTGCCAGTGCCTTTTTTGATAAACACGCGGGCAACGCTGGATTTGCGTCGGCCGGTGCCGTTGTTCCATTCACCAATCATCTCAAGTCTCCTTAGATTTCCAACAATTTAGGTTGCTGGGCAGTGTGTGGATGCTCAGCACCGCCATACACCTTGAGTTTTTTGATCATCGCATAACCAAGCGGGCCCTTAGGCAGCATGCCTTTGACGGCTTTTTCCAAGGCGCGGCCTGGGAATTTGGTTTGCATGTCGCGGAAATTGGTGGCAGAGATGCCGCCTGGATAACCGGAATGGCGATAGTAAATTTTGTCAGTCGACTTGGCGCCGGGGACGCGCAGTTGCGCTGCGTTGATGATGACGATGAAGTCACCGGTGTCGACGTGAGGCGGGTAAATGGC
>JABMMH010000051.1 GCA_013205645.1 Polaromonas sp.
CGGTCTCTTCAGCGGCTTCTGACTGAACGGCTGCGTCGGTTTCAGCAACTTCAGTGCTTGCTTCGGCTTCAGCGGTTGCTGGTGTTTCCTCAGCGGCACTGGTCACGGACTCGGTGGCCTCGGCAGACACAGCGGTTTCGGCAGAAGCGGCAACAGCAACCGTGGGCGCTGTGACCACAGGAGCAGCCACAGGCACTTGGCCACGCACCACGGCCTCAAGAGCTTTGGCGGCTGCGTGAATTTTTTGCGCGTCGCCACTGGCCGTGGCTTCTGCCACGGCTTTCGAGGCCTCGACCACCATGCGGTCGAACTCGCCCAAGGCACCGGCGGCTTTTTCGCGATCAGCAGTTTTGCGCTGGAAAGCATCGTCAATCGGTTTGCGGAAAGCATCCCAGAGCTTTTGCTCTTGCTTGCGCTCGATCGGCACTTGCTGGGCTTCTTGCTGCCAGCGCTGCTGCACGGCTTTGACGGCGTCAATGCGCAGTTGTGGCTCGGCACCCAAGGTCTGCGCCTCTTCAATCATGGCGCGACGACGGGCCAGGCTGTCGTTGCGGGCGGTGGTCAAAGGCGCATCTGCGGCGTCCATCGCCGCTTTCCAGACCGGCTGGATGTCAGCAAAGGTTTTTTCGCTCAGGTGGCCGGCCTCGCGCCATTTCGTGACAAAACCATTCAGGCTGCGGATGTGGTGCTTCCAGTCGGTGTTGGTCTTGTTGGCCTCAGCCCAAGCCAGCACTTCGTCGATCAAGACCCGGCGCTGGGCCTTGGTGGCTTCAGTTTGTTCTTTGGTTTTTTCCAGCCAGGCTTCGACCACTTTGTGGGATTCGTTGCAAGCGTCGTCAAAACGCTTCCACAACGCGTGGTTGGGCGTGCCGCCTTGGTCACTGGTTTTCCATTGCTCACGCATGGCGCGCAAAGCTTCTTGCTGCTTGCGGCCACCCATTGGCTTGGCCACCAGCTTTTCAGCTTTCTCGACCAAGTCTTCGCGGATTTGGTCAGCGCGCCAACGCTGCCAGCCTTCCAGCTCACCGGCGGCGGTCAAGGCGGCGTGCGAAGCGGCTTCCAACGTGCTGTCTATATGACGGATGTTTTCCTTCAGGGCATTGCGCAAATCTGCAGCGGCCTTGGGCGTTGACTTGCCATGGCCTTCCGCCACTTCAGTCTCAAGCTTGGTCAAGGCCTCTTGCACGGCGGCGGCGGCTTTGACCCGCAAGTCAGCCAGCACGGCGGGGTCGAGTTTGACCTTGGGCGGACGGGCCGATTTGTCACCAGTCGGCGTGCTTGCAGCGGTTGTGGTGCCGCGCGCCGAGCGCAATTCATCAGCCCAGACCGGCACTGCGGGCAGCGGCGCGGCCGGGTCTTCAGACGCCGCCACGGCGATAGACAAAGCACCCTGAAAAGCCTCCCACATGGCCAAGAACTGAGCGCGCGAGGCCTCCAGCAAAGGCGGGAATTTCGCATCCACGCTGGCCCAAATTGGGTCTGCTGTGATTTCATTAGCCTGGTCCTGCCAATGCGCGACGTCCGCACGCAAGGTCTCCCACACCGTCTGCGCGTCGCGCCACGGTTTGGTCGACAGGACTTCGGTGCGCTGGGCAATCAGCACCGCCGCTTCGCGCTGCACCTGGGTCCGGTGCTGCAAGTCTTCAATCGTCTTGACGCGATCGGCGAGTTGCACTTTCAGGCTGGCCAGTGGCTCGCGAGACAGCGGCGCACCGGCCTTGGCGGCGTCACGCTGCCACGCCAGCGCATCGGCCAAATTCAGTTTAGGCAGCGCCAACAGTGCCTGCGCTTTGTCAGCCCATTCGGCCGCAACTGTTTCTTGGCCCTTGGCGCGTTTGGCTTCGTCTAACTTTTCTTTCAAGAGCTTGGCAGCGCCTTTGTCGCGGTTAGACAGTTCTTTATAAACATCGGCCAGCTGGTCGGCGCTGGGGTTGGTGACCAACCATTCACGGATGCGGGCAGCCCGCTCACCAGAGGTTGGCGCTGAAAAAGCACCGCCGGTCAGCGCGTCCATTGACGAGATGTCGGCCGCTTTGGCCTGGGACGATTTAGCGGCGGAAGAGTCGGCTTTGGCAGAGTTGGACATGATGAGTGCTTGATAAAAAAGGGTGACGCGCGGCGCTGACTGGCTTGTCAAATGTCATTTCAGCGGCGAACGTCATGAAAAAACCAAAGGATAAAAAGCGGGCAACAAAGACTCAAACGGCCAAGCAAATGGAACACTCAAGGGCCGAAGTCTGCGCGCAAGAAAAAGCTTCACTAATAAAGCATTGCCGCTATTTTCGCTGTTTTTTGGAGAGCTCCCTAAAACAAGCCTCAGCGCCAGCCCATGAAGGGCTTTAAATTCAAATCGCAAGCGTCTCCGCCTGCTTTTTTAAGCCCATCTTAAAAACAAAAATGCATAAAGAACGATTTCCTTATGATTGACAGGTTATTAAACAAGCCTCTAGAATCCTCTCGACCCTGAATAAAAACACAGCGTCCCACCCTAAAGCTGCAACCCACAGCCCGTCCAACAAGACAACTCCTCAAGCGAAATCGCTTGGCTTGTTGGTGACCCAATCCTAGCAACTGGCCCGAGCCGGAAGCGTCGAAAGGAGTTCCATGACAATTCAATTGAAGACAGGCCTGAAGCAGTGCTTGTCAAATACACGCAGCAGTGCCCGCAATGTCGTCAGAGACATCACCGAAGGTTTTTTCAACATCAGCCACAACAGTTTCGCCATGCTGGGCTTGGCGCTGGTGTTCGTGATGATCATGCTGACCGCCAGACCCGACCTGCGTGAAGCTGGCGAAAGCCGACTGATGGCTTTGCTGTTGGCCCGTCAAGAAGCCACCATCGGCTTCACCGAGCCCGGTGCGGTTGACCGCGCCACCGCAGTCAACCCGAAAGACCTGCCGTCTAAACAAGCTGCCGTGGCACTTTGGCTGAGCAAAAAATACAACGTCGCGCCAGAGCCCTTGAGTGCGTTAGTGGCCCACGCTTTCGAAATCGGCAAAAAGTCCAACTTGGACCCCACCTTGATTTTGGCCATCATGGCGATTGAGTCGGGCTTCAACCCATTTGCCCAAAGCCCTGTGGGCGCGCAAGGCTTGATGCAGGTGATGACTGGCATTCACCACGACAAATATGCGCACTTTGGCGGCAAGCTCGCTGCTTTTGACCCGGTCACCAATTTGCGCGTTGGCGTCAAGGTGCTGGAAGAGTGCATCGCCCGCGCCGGCTCGATTGAAGGCGGCCTGAAGTTCTATGTCGGGGCTGCCAATCTGGACAGCGATGGCGGCTACACCGTCAAAGTCATGGAAGAACATGGTCGCTTGCTGGCCGTGGCCAGTGGCAAACGGCAAGCCTACGACAGCCAAACAACACCAACCGTCGTTCCGGTCTCGCTCCCCTTGGCACCCCGTCCTGCGAGCCCAAGCCCCGCGAATGTCTTGCAAAGCGTTGCTTTGCTCGGCAGCTGAGCCTGAACCCTCGGAAACGCCCAGATACGCACGCAAGCGTCAGCTACACTCAATGCGTGCGCAACTGGCGATAGGCCCGGCCTGCTGAAAAGCGGCTAGGGCTGACGTGGGACACCACTGGGAAGCGCACCGCTCTGATGTCATTTGACCAAGAGCGTTCAGCCGTTCGCCTGGGCAGACTTTGCACCTCTTCTTTTTAGAGAAAGAGGGCAAAGACCACCGTCTCTAGGACTGCCATGTACCACCGCAATATTTTGGTTGAACAAACTGACCCCGAAGTCTGGGCTGCTATTCAGGCCGAAAACGCCCGCCAAGAACACCACATTGAGCTGATCGCCAGCGAAAACTACGCTTCGCCCGCCGTCATGGCCGCGCAAGGCTCGCAGCTCACCAACAAATACGCCGAAGGCTACCCAGGCCGCCGCTACTACGGTGGCTGCGAACACGTCGACGTCGCCGAGCAATTGGCGATTGACCGCGTCAAACTGATTTTTGGCGCCGACGCTGCCAACGTGCAACCGCATTGCGGCGCCTCCGCCAATGAAGCGATTTTCTTGGCTTTCCTCAAACCCGGCGACACCATCATGGGCATGAGCTTGGCTGAAGGCGGTCACCTGACCCACGGCATGCCGCTCAACATCAGCGGCAAATGGTTCAACGTCGTCAGCTACGGCCTCAACGCCAAAGAAGAAATCGACTACGACGCGATGGAGCGCAAAGCGCACGAGTCCAAGCCCAAGCTGATCATTGCCGGCGCCTCAGCCTATTCGCTGGGCATCGACTTTGCCCGCTTCGCCAAGGTGGCCAAAGACGTAGGCGCTATTTTCTTGGTCGACATGGCGCACTACGCCGGCTTGATCGCCGCGGGCGTCTACCCCAACCCTGTCCCCCACGCAGACGTCGTCACATCGACCACGCACAAGAGTTTGCGCGGCCCGCGTGGCGGCATCATCTTGATGAAGGCTGAGCACGAGAAAGCCATCAACAGCGCCATCTTCCCAGGCCTGCAAGGTGGACCGCTGATGCACGTCATCGCCGCCAAGGCCGTGGCCTTCAAAGAAGCCATGGCGCCTGAGTTCAAGGTCTACCAGCAACAAGTCATCACCAACGCCCGCATCGTCGCGGAAACGCTGATCGAGCGCGGCCTGCGCATCGTCAGCGGCCGCACCGAAAGCCACGTCATGCTGGTCGATTTGCGCGCCAAGGGCATTAC
>JABMMH010000422.1 GCA_013205645.1 Polaromonas sp.
CGCAAGCTTTGAAGCTTCAGCGCCAAGTTCCTTTGCGTTTGAACTTGCGCCAGTCCTTGGACGGCGATGTTATTTTCGGCGTCAATCGACAGCACCTGTTTGTAAGTCTGTTCCGCCACATCCAAGCGTTGCGAGCGCAACATACGTTCGGCATGTCGCATCAAACCCTGCACGGCCCGGTCTTTGGCGGATGCGTAAATCACCTTGTATTCATTCGACTTGGGATTCTTATTGATCGCTTCTTGCAACTGATTCAAACCCTCTGCAATTTTGTTTTCTTGCAGCAAACGTTTACCCTCCAAGAATTCCGTTTGTCCGGCACAGCCCGATAAACTTAAAAACACACAGGCGCTGAGCAGCCACACACGACAGCCACTCATGCCACGGGCATAGGCCCCAAGATTGCTCATTTAAATGCTCCAATAGTCACAGTCTGTACCTCGTTCAAGGGCAGGTACGTCACCGACATGTTCGGTGGTTCAATTTTTTCAATGCGGTACTTCGTGTCCAAAATTTGACCTTTTTTGACCGCTCGTGCGTCATCCCCGAGCGTCAAATAAACCCACCATTCGCCCTGCGAATACTGCTGACCCAAATACACATAAGGCCATGGCGGGGCTTTGGGCAACTCTACTTTGGCAACCACTTTAGGGGGCGGTGGGGTCCAGCTTTGAAGATGGAAAATCGGCGCTTCTTTGTCTGCCATGTCTGCCACCGCCGCAGCGTCAAATAACGGGTAAGGCGGCTGGCGAACTTTGAGCCGAGTCAAACTCGCCTCTGTGGCGACGGTCTTCACCGCAGAACGTGACGCGCTTGAAGCCTCGGCCGGAGTCGACTTGACCACCGCCTCGGAGACCACGCCGTCAGGGCTGTCCGGGTTGCCCACAGAGAACCAAGTCGTCACGGCCAAAGCCAATATCAAAAATAGCCAACGCAAACTCATGGCGCCACATCCTCAACAGGCAGCTGACCTTGCGCGGGATAGGCCAGGTGCAATGAAAAAACCAAACCGGCTTCCACCTCGTCCGAGCCAACTCCCTCACGGCGCAAACTCAACTCGTCCAGACTGGCCAAAGGCAAGGCCAGCAAGCTCTGCTCAACGAAAGCTCTGATTTGCAAATACGACCCGACCAAAGGCAAGCGAACCCGATAACGGCACAGTCGCGCGATGGCGTCGCAACTGAGCTTGTATTCACCGGTCGGCGCCGTCATGCCCAAAGATTGAACCAGCGCAAGCAAGGTGTCGACGTACTGCTCCGTCTCAGAAATGTGTCCAAGCACCGCTTGCAGGTCTTGCCCTGACACCGCTGGATTGACCCTCTCGACCGGGGCCTGCAGGTTTTGGGTTCGCAGAATTTGCATGCTCTCGTCTTGCATAGCAAGTTGCCGCCGGTCATTTGGCAGAACCCCAAACCACACGACAAGCGAGATAGACAACATCACGACCATCAACACCCACAGCGGATTGCATCGCTGCACAGCGTGCTCCAACTGAATCCGATCAAAGGAACCCGGCTTCATGGCTGCGCCCCCTCTTCCCGCCAGTCAGCGGAAAACTCAAACCGGTAAGGTTTGTTCGGGTCGGTTTGGCTTATTTGGTGCAGACTCAACTCGACTTTGCCCAACAGTGGCTGCGCTTTCATCTGCGTGATGAAGCGCAACATTTCGATGGAATTTTTCGCCTCGGCAACTCCTTTCACCCGGTTCCGCACCGGGTCAAAGCGCAACTCCAACAAGGCCACGCGCCCCTTTTGGGTGGACTCCAAGGTTTCCAGCAATTCAGTCCAGGGTTGATTCAACTGCCGAATCACGGCGTTGCTTGCTTTGACCTGCTCGGCCGTCAACCCTGATGCCGCTGAGGAACGCGGCTTCTTCAGGGCTGACTGCCGTTCTTGCCGGCTGACCATTTGCACACGCTCCTGCGCCAACCGGTCTAAGGCGCTGTCCACAGACGACCACTCCAACCAGGCAGCCAGCAACACAAAGCACGTCATCAGGGTCAACGACCACAAGCGCAGATCAGCACGGTAAAGCCAAAACAGCACGCCGTGATCGGCAAAATCAATGTCTAACTTTTTCATGGCTGGACGCCCCAAACGGCCAGCACATCCGAACACTCGCTAAGCTTTTCGAATGTCAGGCCCTCAACGCTCGACAACGCGCACGGCCCAACAACGCCCAAACGCGCCGTCTCCGGCAACGCATGACGTCTCATTTCCTGAAACAACAGGTCCCGCAGTTCTGCCTCTGGCAGTTTGTTCAACGCGAAAGGCCAGTGCTTGACAGCCAACACCTGCCCTTGGTGCGTCAACACCAAATGCGTGCTTGTGGGTTGCAGCAACAACACAGCGTCTTCTTGTGCTGAAGGCGAGCGCTGTGCCAAGTGATTCCAAACCACCGTCCATTGCGGTACGCAGGCCGCCATGCCGAGATGGTGCACAGCCAGCAAGCGACGCATGTCGTCGACGTTGGACTGCCACATGGCACTGACCCAGTACGGTCCATCCCGACGCGGCTCGAACACCACCCTCAGAGGCTGAGACAACTCAAAAATTTCTTGCATGCGCATCGCCGTGTAGGCCTGACTGTCTTTCCATCGCTCGGCATTCAGCAAGGGCGTCACTTGAGCGGCATAGACCCAGGAATCATCCACACTGATGCGAACCGGTTGATACCGGACAGGCGAGCTTTCTAAGAATTTTTCCAGCGCCTGCATGCGGTCAGCGTCTTTGAGCGGCCGGCCAAAATGCTGCTCGGCAACACACGTTGCCGGCCCTCGTCCCCACACAGAACGGCGCACCCAGCGAAACGACTGCGCAGCCAGCACCAACTCCCACCGCGTTGTGAACACATCAAGCATTCAAGGTCACCCTGCTCACTTCGGCCAAGGTGGTCTCGCCACGCTGCGCCATGGCCATCGCTGCCTCACGCAAGGTGCGCGTGCCGGCTTTACGAGCATGTTCTTTGATGGCGCGTATTGGCGCACGGTCAATGATCAACTCACGAATTTCGTCCGACAGCAACAGCACTTCGGCAATTGCACGACGCCCTTTGTAGCCCGTACCGCGACAATCACCACAGCCGGTGCCGGCCCTGAAAGTCCATTGCGGCAGATCTTCTGCGGCAATACGCAGCAAGGCCAACTCTTCGGCAGTCGGCGTGTAAGGCGCCGAACAATGCGGGCAATTGACGCGCAACAAGCGCTGCGCCCAAATCCCATTCAGTGCCGACACAAACGAATACGGGTCAATGCCCATGTGCGTGAAGCGGCCCAAAACATCAAACACATTGTTCGCATGCACAGTGGTCAACACCAAGTGCCCCGTCAGCGCCGACTGAACGGCAATCTCCGCCGTCTCGTTGTCACGAATTTCACCCACCATGATCTTGTCGGGGTCATGTCGCAAGATCGAACGCAGTCCTTTGGCAAAGGTCAGGCCCTTTTTTTCATTCACCGGGATTTGCAAAATGCCAGGCAACTGGTATTCCACCGGATCTTCAATCGTGATGATCTTGCTCTTGCCATCGTGGATTTCTGTCAGCGCACCGTACAAGGTGGTGGTCTTACCGGAACCCGTAGGGCCCGTCACCAGCAACATGCCGTAAGGCTCAGACGCCAAGCGCCGCAAGGTCACCAGTGCGGCTTCGTCAAAGCCCAAGGCCTCTAAGGTCAGCGCGCCATAAGACTCGATCATCGCGCGTTTGTCGAGCACACGGATCACCGCATCTTCGCCGTGAATGCTGGGCATCACCGACAAGCGCATGTCAATGTCTCGCCCGCCCGAGTCCATGGTGAAACTGCCGTCTTGTGGAATGCGGCGCTCCGCAATGTCCAACTCGGCCAGCACCTTCAAACGAGAAATCACGTGCTCTGCGGTTTCAACGCCCGCCACACTCAAGGCATGGTCTAACACGCCGTCGATGCGGAACTTCACCTCCATGCCGCCGGGCGTGGACTCAATGTGAATGTCCGAAGCGGTCACTTTCAGCGCGTCGTACAACACCGAATTAACCAACTTCACCGCCGGACTGGCCGACTCACTCAAACCCGCCAAAGACAACACGGCGGCAGGTTTTCTCTCACGGGCATAACTGCCCGTCTCTGAGCCCATGCCATCGGTCGCGCGGGCGCCCTCCTCTTTGCGCGACAGGTACGCCAGAATATCTTCAGGCAAAGCCAAAGCGTATTTCACCGGGGCAGATGCACAGCGTTCCATCCAACTTTGCAAGGCCACATCCGAGGGTTCGCTGATGACCGCCCACAACTGTTCACCATCGCGCAGCAGCACCGCCTTGCGTTTCATGGCCTTGGCCAACGGCAGCACATCAAACGCATCTGCCAAGGCCAGCATCTGGGCTGTTTCCATCACCGGATAGCGATAAGAGTCGGCCAACCAAGACAAAGCCTGCCGAGGCTCCATGCGCCGCGACGCCACCACTTCATCCATCAAAAGCTCCCGGCCAAGTCAAATATCGGCATGTACAGCAAGACCA
>JABMMH010000423.1 GCA_013205645.1 Polaromonas sp.
ACGCCTTTTTCGTTGGCGGCAATTTGGGCTTTCAGGTCGGCCATGTTTTGCGCTGGGTTGCGGGCTGGGTGCGGGCCGCTTTGGAGCAAGGCCAGCATCTCGGCTTCGCGCAGCACGCCACGGTCCACCAGCTTGACGTTGTTGATCTGCACGCCTTCGTCTTCAATGCGGGTCGAAAAAGGCGGCATCGAACCCGGCGTGATACCGCCTACGTCCGCATGATGACCACGCGAGCCGACGTAAAAAATCGGCGCATCGCCCGACAAATACACCGGCGTGATGACGGTGATGTCAGGCAAATGTGTGCCGCCATGGTACGGATCGTTCAGCACAAAAACGTCGCCGGGCTGCATCTTGCCTTGGTTCTCACGAATCACGGTCTTGATGCTTTCCCCCATGGAACCCAAATGCACCGGCATGTGCGGCGCATTGGCGATCAGGTTGCCGTCGGTGTCAAACAACGCGCAGCTGAAGTCCAGCCGCTCTTTGATGTTGACCGAATGCGCCGTGTTTTGCAGCTGCAAACCCATCTGCTCGGCGATGTTCATGAAGAGGTTGTTGAAGACCTCCAGCAGCACCGGGTCGACTTGCGTGCCGGCGGCAAACTGCACCGCGCGTGCCGTGCGCCGTTCCATCATCAAATGATCCAGCGCGGTCAGCGTGGCCTCCCAGCCGGGCTCAACCACCGTCGTGGCATTTTTCTCGGCAATGATGGCTGGGCCGGGAATGATGTCACCGGCTTGTAAGTCTTCACGCACCACCAGCGCGGCATCGTGCCACTCGCCGGCTGAGTAGACGCGAACCGTTTCACGGCGCGGTACGTCGCGCGGAGCGTGCAGCGGGTGCAGCGGCTCACTGGAAGCATCGCCAGCCACCACCGCTTCAACCGACACCGCCTCCACCACCAAGCCCTTGCCCTGCATGAGGAACGCAAAGCGCTGGCGGTAAGCGGCTTCAAAGCTGGCCTCAATCTCCGCCAGCGTCCCGAAGGGAACAATCAAAGCAGAGTCGCTGCCTTCGTAGCGCACATGCACGCGCTGATGCACACGGCTGGCGCCGCCGCTGGCCGCTTGACGCTGCAACTCAGCGAGTGCGTTGGTGGCCAGCGCTTGCAATTGGTCGGCAATCGCGGGCATCGCGGCACCGGAAAGTTTGACTTCCACCGCCTGTTCACGAATCACGTTTTGATCAGCCAGCCCCATGCCGTAAGCACTCAACACGCCGGCCAACGGGTGCACCAGCACACGCGTCATGCCCAGCGCGTCGGCTACCAAGCAAGCGTGCTGGCCACCGGCACCGCCAAAGCACTGCAAGGTGTAGCGCGTCACGTCGTAGCCACGGGCCACCGATATTTTTTTAATCGCGTTGGCCATCTGCTGCACCGCGATGTTGATGAAGCCTTCGGCCACCACCTCGGCGCTGCGGCCAGTCTGTTGGGCCAGCGCGTCAAATTGTTGGTGCACGGCCTCTGCACTCAACGCTTCATTGGCCTCAGGCCCAAACACTTTGGGAAAGTAACGCGGCTGCACTTTGCCAACCATGACATTGGCGTCCGTCACCGCCAGTGGGCCACCACGGCGGTAACTGGCGGGACCAGGGTTGGCACCCGCGCTTTGCGGGCCGACACGAAAACGGTCACCATCAAATGTCAGCAATGACCCACCGCCCGCCGCCACGGTGTGAATGCTCATCATCGGTGCACGCATGCGCACGCCCGCCACCTGGGTTTCAAACTCGCGCTCGAATTCACCCGCGTAGTGCGACACGTCGGTCGAGGTACCGCCCATGTCAAAACCAATCACTTTGGCCACGCCCGCGATCTCGGCCGTCCGTGCCATGCCGACAATGCCGCCCGCAGGCCCGCTCAAAATCGCATCTTTGCCCTGGAAGGCATGCGCATCGGTCAAGCCGCCCGAGGACTGCATGAAAAAGAGTTTGACCCCCGGCATTTCAGCCGCGACCTGCTCGACATAACGCCGCAAGATCGGCGACAAATACGCGTCCACCACGGTGGTGTCGCCCCGGCTGATGAACTTCATCATCGGGCTGGTTTCATGCGATGTGCTGATCTGCGTGAAGCCAACGTCTGCGGCCAGCAGACGCGCGGCTTTCTCGTGCTCAGTGAAGCGGTAACCGTGCATGAAAACAATCGCCACACTGCGCAATCCCTTCTCGAATTGGGCAAGCAGTTCACCTTTCAACACCGCTTCGTCCAGCGGCTGCAACACCTCACCCTGCGCACCGACGCGTTCGTCGGCTTCGACCACCGCGCTGTACAGCAGCTCGGGCAAGACGATGTGCCGGTCAAACAAACGCGGCCGGTTTTGGTAGCCGATGCGCAGCGCGTCTTTGAAGCCTCGCGTTGTCACCAACAACGTCGGCTCGCCCTTGCGTTCCAGCAACGCATTGGTGGCCACCGTGGTGCCCATCTTCACGCACTCGACCACGTCGGCACTCACTGGCTCGCCGGGCTTGAGCCCCAACAAATGACGAATACCTGCGACAGCCGCATCGCGGTAATGCTCTGGATTTTCAGACAGCAGCTTGTGCGTCACAAGCGAGCCATCTGGTTTTTTACCCACGACATCGGTGAATGTGCCGCCCCGGTCGATCCAGAACTGCCAGCGTTTATCGGTCATGGGTTAATTCCTCTTTTTCTGAATTTAAAGCGATGCAGCCGAACGGGCGGCTTGGTCATACATACCGGAGAGCACACGCAGCAAGCGCGCCAACTCGCCTATGTCGCGATTCATGCCGTCATCAGCCTTGAGCGCGTCAATCAGGCAAGACTCACGGATCTCGCGATAACGCTGCACAAAGGCACGGCCGCTTTCGGTTGATGCGTAAATCACTTCCTTCCCGTTTTTTCTGCCTTCGACCACTTTGAGGTTCTGCAGTTTTTTCAAGGAGTAATTGATCAGGTGCGTGTCTTCAACGTTCATGATGAAGCAGATGTCAGCCAACCTCTTGTCCCGCGCACGATGCGTCACATGGTGGAGCACCAAAACATCGAGCGGCGTCAGGTCTTTCAGGCCGGCCGCACTCATACAGTGCGCAACCCAGCGATGAAAGGCATTGCCAGCCACGATGAGTCC
>JABMMH010000424.1 GCA_013205645.1 Polaromonas sp.
GTGTCTGGCCGCCCCGGCGGTGTCTACCTCGACCTGCCTGCAAAGCTGTTTTCGCAGACGATGGAAGCAGAAGCCGGCAAACGCTCGCTGATCAAGGTGATTGACCCAGCACCTCGCCAGATCCCAGCGGCTGACGCTGTCAAGCGCGCCCTTGACTTGCTCAAAGGTGCCAAGCGTCCGCTGATCGTTCTCGGCAAAGGCGCTGCCTACGCTCAGGCCGATGCAGACATCCGCGCTTTGATCGAAAAAACCGGCATTCCTTACCTGCCGATGTCCATGGCCAAGGGCTTGCTGCCCGACACGCATGAGCAGTCCGCTGCCGCCACCCGTTCTTTTGTGCTGGCCGAAGCCGACGTCGTCATGTTGGTCGGTGCGCGCCTGAACTGGCTGCTGTCGCACGGCAAAGGCAAAACATGGGGTACGCCGTCGTCCACCCAGTTCATCCAGATCGACATCTCGCCAACCGAAATGGACAGCAATGTGCCTATCGCTGCACCGCTGGTGGGAGACATCGGTTCTTGCGTGTCAGTCCTGCTGGATGGCATTGGCAGCAACTGGGCAAAACCACCCGCTGAGTGGACCCAGGCGATCACTGAGCGCAAAGACAAAAACATGGCCAAGATGGCCGCTACGCTGGCGCTCAATCCCGCCATCATGAACTTCCACAGCGCACTGAACGTCGTGCGCAATGTGGTCAAGGCCAACCCCGAAGCGGTCGTCGTCAACGAAGGCGCCAACACCCTTGACTTCACCCGCAGCATTGTCGACATGTACCTGCCGCGCAAGCGTCTCGACGTTGGCACTTGGGGCATCATGGGGATTGGCATGGGCTTTGCGGTGGCCGCTGCCGTGACCACCGGCAAGCCGGTCATCGCCATCGAGGGTGACAGTGCCTTTGGTTTCAGCGGCATGGAAGTCGAAACCATCTGCCGCTACAACCTGCCGATTTGCATCGTTGTCTTCAACAACAACGGTATTTACAAAGGCACCGACGTCAACCCACTGGGTACCGATGTGGCACCAACGGTGTTCGTCAAGAACGCCCGCTACGAAATGATGATGCAGGCCTTCGGCGGCGTTGGCGTTGTGGCCAACACCCCGGCTGAATTGGCCAAGGCCATGGACGAAGCCATTGCCTCCGGCCGGCCAACCCTGATTAACGCGATCATCGATGAAACCGCTGGCACCGAAAGCGGTCGTATCACCAGCTTGAATCCGCAGAGCGCTGCGAAAAAGAAGTAACCCATCCACATTTAGGAGAAATCATATGAGCAACAAACCCCTCAACGGCATCAAGATCATCGACTTCACCCACGTCCAAGCCGGTCCGGCCTGTACCCAGATGCTGGCTTGGTTCGGCGCAGACGTGATCAAGGTCGAGCGCCCAGGCGCCGGCGACGTCACCCGTAGCCAGCTGCGCGACATCCCGGATGTCGACGCGCTGTACTTCACCATGCTGAACAGCAACAAACGTTCCTTGTCGCTGGACACCAAGAAGCCTGAAGGCAAAGCTATTCTGGAGAAGCTGATCAAGGAATCCGACGTTTTGGTCGAGAACTTTGGTCCCGGCGCGCTGGATCGCATGGGCTTTTCATGGGAACGCATTCAAGAACTGAACCCAAAAATGATCTTGGCTTCGGTCAAGGGCTTCAGCGACGGCCACCACTACGAAGACTTGAAAGTCTACGAAAACGTGGCGCAGTGCGCTGGCGGCGCAGCCTCGACCACCGGTTGGTGGAAAGGTGAGCAATCCGGCCCGATGATTTCGGCTGCCGCTCTGGGCGACAGCAACACCGGCATGCACTTGGCCATTGGTATTTTGACGGCTTACATCGGTCGCCAGCAAACCGGCAAGGGTCAAAAAGTCGCGGTTGCCATGCAAGACGCCGTGCTGAACCTGTGCCGCGTCAAAATGCGTGACCAGTTGCGCCTCGAAAAACTCGGGTACTTGGAAGAGTACCCACAGTACCCGCACGAGACTTTCTCCGATGTGGTGCCACGTGGCGGCAACGCTGGCGGTGGCGGTCAGCCCGGCTGGATCTTGAAGTGCAAAGGCTGGGAAACCGAC
Source organism: Polaromonas sp. (assembly GCA_013205645.1). Taxonomy (GTDB): domain Bacteria; phylum Pseudomonadota; class Gammaproteobacteria; order Burkholderiales; family Burkholderiaceae_C; genus Polaromonas. The sequence goes on from JABMMH010000424.1 coordinate 2,069, forward strand.
TCTAACGCGTACATCTATTTCACGGTTCAGGGTCACGCTTGGGCGCCTATATGCGACGCCATCGGCAAACCAGAATGGAAGACTGATCCGCTGTACATGACGCCGAAAGCGCGCCAGCCGCACATCATGGACATCTTCGGCACCATCGAAGCGTGGCTGAAAGACAAGACCAAGTTTGAAGCTGTCGACATCCTGCGCAAGTTCGACATTCCTTGCGCTCCCGTGTTGTCGATGAAAGAGTTGCTGAACGACCCATCGCTGCGGGCCAGCGGTTCGATCGTTGACGTGCCGCACAAAGAGCGCGGCAGCTACGTCACGGTCGGCAGCCCGATCAAGTTCTCTGACCTCAAGCCAGAGATCACCGGCTCCCCGCTGTTGGGCGAGCACACCGACGAAGTGTTGGCCGAACTCGGTTACAACAAGGATGAAATCGCTGCAATGCACGCTGCTAACGCTGTTTAAGCGGTTCAAGCACAGCATTTTGACACCTTAGTCGTCACGACTTGAGAAGACGGCGTTCACATTGAACGCCGTCTTTGTTTCAGGACCCCATTTCAAATTCAGTGGCTCAGTCACGCGGTAAACCTATGTCATCGTCTACCAATCTAAACCAGCTTGTCGAAGCCCTCGGCGACGCTATCGTGATCGCTGACGCCAGTGGTGCCATCACCTTGTGGAACCCAGCGGCAGAGCGTATCTTCGGCTTCACAGAGAGCGAAGCGCTGGGCAAGTCACTTGACATCATCACGCCACAGCGCCTGCAGAATCGCCATTGGGAGGGTTACCACAAGACCATGGCCACCGGCGTCACCCGCTACGGCAACGACGTGTTGCGCGTACCGGCCGTGCACAAAGACGGCCACAGCTTGTCGATCGCCTTCACCGTCGCCCTGCTCTACGCAGAGGACAAAAAAGTGTCGTCGATTGTCGCGGTGATACGCGATGAAACCAGCCGTTTCGAAGAAGAGCGAAAGCTGAAAAAACGCATCACAGAGCTTGAAATGCAGCTGGCGAAACCGGCCAACCCGCCTTCAAACTGAACAATAAGAACACCAGAAGAACACACAAGGCAGGGTGAATAATAGGGGCCGCTGCAAAGCACCCTATTTCAACTTCCCTGCAGGAACATTCATGAGCAAAGCGTTAGACGGCGTTCGCATCCTCGACTTCACCCACGTTCAATCGGGCCCGACCTGTACTCAGTTACTGGCTTGGTTCGGTGCGGATGTGATCAAAGTAGAACGCGCCGGTGAAGGTGATGCAACCCGCGGCCAACTGCGCGACATTCCCGACGTTGACAGCCTCTACTTCACGATGCTGAACCACAACAAGCGCTCCATCACCCTGAACACCAAGAAAGCCAAGGGCAAAGCGGTTCTGGACAAGCTCATCAAAACCTGTGACGTGCTGGTGGAAAACTTCGCGCCGGGCGCCATGGACCGCATGGGCATCACTTGGGAACATATCCAAGCACTGAACCCGCGCATGATCGTCGCCTCGGTCAAAGGCTTTGGCCCCGGCCCGTACGAAGACTGCAAGGTCTACGAAAACGTCGCCCAGTGCGCTGGCGGCTCAGCGTCGACCACCGGTTTTGACGACGGCCCACCCATGGTGACCGGTGCCCAAATCGGCGACAGCGGCACGGGCTTGCACCTGGCGCTGGGCATCATGGCAGCGCTTTACCAGCGCAACACCACCGGCCGCGGCCAAAAAGTGCTGGCCCCCATGCAAGACGCCGTGCTGAACCTGTGCCGCGTCAAGCTGCGCGACCAGCAACGCTTAGAGCGCACCGGCACCATGCACGAGTACCCGCAATATCCCGACAGCAAATTCGGCGAAGCCGTACCACGGGCCGGCAACGCCTCTGGCGGCGGCCAGCCCGGTTCCATCTTGAAATGCAAAGGCTGGGAAACCGACCCCAACGCCTACATCTACTTCATCACGCAATCAGCGGTTTGGCCGGCGGTGTGCAAGGTGATCGGCGAAGAAGGCTGGATCACCGACGAAGCCTACGCCACACCTGGCGCGCGGCTGCTGCACTTGAAACCCATCTTTGCCCGCATCGAACAATGGACCATGACCCTAACCAAGTTCGAGGCGATGGACATCCTGAATAAATACGACATCCCCTGCGGTCCTATTTTGTCGATGAAAGAAATCGCCGAAGAACCCGCGTTGCGGGCCAGCGGCACCATCGTCGAAGTCGAACACCCAACACGCGGCAAGTACCTCACCGTCGGCAATCCGATCAAGATGTCTGATAGCAGCACCGAAGTCACACGCTCGCCCTTGTTGGGTGAACACACGGACGAGGTGCTTGCCCAGCTTGGTTACAGCGCAGATGAGATCTCGGAACTTCGCAGCGAACACGTCATCTGAATTTGACGTTACGGCCCTCAGTTTTTACAGACTCTTAAACAAAGCAACATGAACTATCCGATCATTCCTATCGCCGTCGCAGAAGCCTCTACCAAGCAGCGCAAACGCGAAGCGCCAAAGGGCAGGCGCGTCGATCCAGCCGCCTTGGCTGAGGTACAAGGTTTGCTCGGAACAGAGTCGCGTCAGGCTGATTTGCTGATCGAACATCTGCACAAAATTCAGGATCGTTTTGGCCATCTATCGGCAGCGCATCTGGCCGCGCTGGCGCAAGAAATGCGCATGCCGCAGACCTCTGTTTATGAAGTCGCGACCTTCTATCACCACTTCGACATTGTCAAAGAAGGCGAAGCCGCGCCCGCCGCGCTGACCGTGCGTGTCTGCGACGGTCTGTCCTGTGAGTTGGCAGGCGCCCAAGATCTGCTGGCCAAGCTGCCAGCCTTGCTGGGCCGTGAAGTTCGCGTCATCGCTGCCCCTTGCATTGGGCGCTGCGAACAAGCGCCTGCCGCCGTGGTGGGACAAAACCCGGTCCCACACGCCACCTGCGAAAGCATTGCAAGCGCCGTCACAGCCAAAGCTGTGCAGCACATTCCAAGCGGCTTCATTGACATGGAAGAGTACACCGCCAACGGCGGTTACCAGCTGCTGGCGCAATGCATCTCGGGCGTGCGGGATGTCGAATCGGTGATCAAAACCATGGAAGGCTCTGGCCTGCGCGGTTTGGGCGGTGCCGGGTTTCCGGCCGGTCGTAAATGGCGCATTGTCCGGGCCGAAAAAGGCCCGCGCCTGATGGCCATCAACATCGACGAAGGCGAACCCGGCACCTTCAAAGACCGCACTTACCTGGAGCGTGACCCGCACCGTTTTCTGGAAGGCATGCTGATTGCGGCTTGGGCCGTCGGCATCGAGAAAATCTACGTTTACCTGCGCGACGAATACCACGGCTGCCGCCACATGCTGGAGGCCGAACTGGCCAAACTGCGGTTGGCGCCGCCGATGGCCGACATGCCCGAGATCGAGCTGCGCCGCGGCGCTGGCGCCTATATTTGCGGCGAAGAATCCGCCATGATCGAATCGATTGAAGGCAAGCGCGGCATGCCTCGCCTGCGGCCGCCGTATGTGGCGCAGGTCGGCCTGTTTGGCAGGCCCACGCTTGAGCACAACTTCGAAACCCTGTTTTGGGTCCGTGACATCTTAGACAAAGGAGGCGACTGGTTTGCCTCGCACGGCCGCCATGAGCGCAAGGGACTGCGCTCCTTCTCGGTCTCTGGCCGGGTTAAAAATCCCGGTATGAAACTGGCCCCCGCCGGCATCACGATTCAGGAACTGATCGACGAACATTGCGACGGTATGCAAGACGGCCACGATTTTTATGCCTATTTGCCAGGCGGTGCGTCGGGCGGCATTTTGCCGGCCAGCATGAACGCCATTCCACTGGACTTTGACACGCTGCAACCGTATGGCTGCTTCATCGGTTCAGCGGCGGTGATCGTGCTGTCCGACAAAGACACCGCCACCGACGCTGCCCGCAACATGATGCGCTTTTTCAAGCACGAGTCTTGCGGCCAATGCACGCCTTGCCGCGTCGGCACCTCCAAGGCCGAGCACCTGATGGCGCAGCCCAAGTGGGACTTAGCGCTGCTGGCGGATTTGTCGCTGGTCATGCGTGACGCGTCCATCTGCGGTCTCGGCCAAGCCGCACCGAACCCGATGGATTGCGTTGTCAAATATTTCGCTCACGAGCTGTAAGCCCACGCGCTTGTCAATTCGTGTCAACAGTCTGAAGGATCCATCATGAACGCCATCACCCGACAAGAACTCGCTGAGCTGGACGCACCGCTGCTGAGCTTCAGCCTGAACGGCCGCGAAGTCACCGGACGCGCCACCGAAACCCTGCTGCAAGTCGCCAAACGCGAAGGTGTGGAGATTCCGCACCTGTGCTTCAAAGAAGGCATGGAAGCGGTTGGCAACTGCCGCTCCTGCATGGTCGAGATCAATGGTGAACGGGTGCTGGCGCCATCGTGCTGCCGCGCGCCCACAGCAGGCATGAAGGTCGTCACTGACAGCGAACGCGCCGTCGCCTCACAAAAGCTGGTGCTCGAATTGCTGCTGTCGGACATGCCCGAAAAAGAATACACGCGCAACAACGAAGTCGACCAATGGGCCAGCAAGATCGGCGTCGGCAAGCCGCGCTTTGAAGCGCGCAAGCAGGTGCGGCAAGACCTCTCGCACCCGGCCATCGCCGTCAA
>JABMMH010000425.1 GCA_013205645.1 Polaromonas sp.
ATTCCGGACAGCGAGGTACCAACACCGGCAATTTGCAATGCCCAGATGTAGTAATCAACGCCCACGCCCGGGCTTTGCAAGATGCCCGACAGCGGTGGATAGGCCAGCCAGCCAGTGGTGGCGAATTCGCCCACAAACAACGACACCATCATCAGCACTGCACCGCTGGCGGTCATCCAGAAACTGAGGTTGTTCAAAAATGGGAATGACACATCGCGTGCACCAATTTGCAGCGGCACCACGTAATTCATGAAGCCGGTGACCATTGGCATGGCGACAAAGAAAATCATCAAGACACCGTGGGCGGTGAAGATCTGGTCGTAATGGTGGGGTGGCAAAAACCCGGCGTTTTCGGCGAAAGCGGTCGCTTGGTGGGCACGCATCAGCAGGGCATCGGCAAAGCCGCGCAACAACATCACTATTCCCAGGATGATGTACATGATGCCGATTTTCTTGTGGTCGATGCTGGTGATCCAGTTCCGCCATAGCGGTCCCCAAACACGAAAGTAGGTCATCGCCGAGGTCAGTGCAATACCGCCCAGCACCATCATGGCCAGGGTGGCCAGGACGATCGGATCGTAGGGTATCGCATCCGGGCCAAGTCGGCCGAATATCAGTGGTAAGAGAGTTTGAGAATTGAACATGGGTGGTCTCAGGTACTTTTGATGAACTGTCAGCCAGCCTTCAGGGTTGTGAACTCTCGGCCAAGAGCGTGTTGCCATAGGGGTTGGCCGGTGTGCACAGGGCGGCTACGAAAGTGCGCTGAGTGTCGCGCCAGGGCTTGGCCGACAAGCCGTCGATGCCGCCCTTGCCTGAGCCGCCCGTCGCATCGATGGACATCATCTGATCCATGCACATCTTGCTGCTGTCAACGCAGCGGTTCAAGATGGCTTGGTACAAGCCGGCGTCCACGCTGGCAAAGCGCCGAACGGGTTCGGCCACGCTGGGTTTCTCCAACTTAAGGTATTCGGTGCGGCCCAGCAGATTGCCTGACGACTTTGTGGCTTCTACCCACTGGTCAAAGTTTGCCGGCGATAACCCCAGAAACTTAAAACGCATTTTTGAGAATCCTTCGCCGCTGTAATTGGCGGAAAATCCGTCGTACGCACCAGCGGTGTTGATCACGCCATGCAGTTTGGTTTGCATTCCAGGCATGGCATAGATTTGGCCAGCCAACGCGGGAATGTAGAACGAATTCATCACTGTAGATGACGTGATTTTGAATTCGATGGGCCGATCCACTGGCGCGGCCAACTCATTCACCGTGGCAATGCCAAGCTCAGGGTAGACAAACAGCCACTTCCAGTCCAGAGCCACAACCTCAACCACCAATGGCTTAACGCCTTCCGCCAAGGGCCGAGTGGCGTCGATCCGTTCAAGTGGCCGGTAGGGGTCAAGCTTATGCGTGCTGATCCAAGTGATGGTGCCCAGGACGATGATGATCAACAATGGTGCGCCCCAGATCACAAATTCAAGGCGCGTCGAATGGTCCCATTCCGGCGTATAGACTGCGTTCTGGTTAGCTCGTCGGTAGTACCAGGCAAACCACAGGGTCAGGACGATCACCGGTACAACAATCAGCAGCATCAGCGAGACTGCGACGACGATCAGTTGGGACTGCTGCTTTGCAATGTCGCCGAAAGGCGACATGACGATGGTGTTGCATGCCGCTAAGGGCAGCACTGCCGCTGCCAAAATGATGCGTCTGAGGATAGAGAAGCTGGGTGACAGGTATGACATTTGTAATGGTTCAAGGCAAGGGTTAATGCCAATTGCGATTTATAGATGACTGTAGCCTCATTGATGCATGTCAACCATTGGACATATTGTCCAATGCCTCCTCTACATTCTTCATGCTTCCAACGATGTCAAATTCATCTGCTCCTGGTCTGTCACCCCCTCTAAACGCGCCTGCCGAGCCCCGCAGGCCGTCCCGTTTTGATGCGCAGCGCAGGACGCATAACACCCACAGCATTGCCCCTGGCGACATTGCCGTAGGGGTAGTGATAGGAAGAGCCTCCGAGTATTTCGACTTTTTCGTCTTCGGGATCGCCTGTGTGTTGGTCTTTCCCGGCGTGTTCTTCCCGTTCGTCGACCGCCTGCAGGGAACGATTTACGCGTTCACGCTTTTCGCGCTGGCCTTCGTGGTGCGCCCGCTTGGCACAGTTGTCGGCATGTGGTTGCAACGCCGCTACGGCCGCAGCGCCAAGCTCGGCCTAGCCTTGCTCTTGCTGGGCTGTTCGACGGCCAGCATGGCCCTGCTGCCCAGCTACCAGACACTGGGCATTGGCGCGGTTGCCTTGCTGGCGCTGTGTCGTATCGGCCAGGGCCTGGCCCTCGGCGGCTCTTGGGACGGACTGCCCTCGCTGCTGGCGCTGAGCGCGCCCGAAAAGCGCCGCGGTTGGTACGCCATGCTGGGCCAGCTTGGCGCGCCGTTGGGCTTTTTGATCGCCTGCAGCTTGTTTGCTTACCTCTGGAGCAGCCTGACCAGCCAGGAGTTCCTCGGCTGGGGATGGCGCTACCCGTTCTTTGCCGCTTTTGCCATCAACGTCGTGGCCTTGTTTGTTCGTTTGCGCCTGGTTGTCACACCAGAATACGAACGCGAGCTCGACGCCAACGAGCTGCGGCCCTGCAGCACTCGTGAGCTGCTCGGTACCCAAGGCAATAACGTGGTGCTGGGCGCCTTCGCGGCACTGGCAAGTTTTGCCCTGTTTCACATCGTCACGGTGTTTCCCTTGTCCTGGGTGATGCTGTACTCTGAGCAGGTGATTGGCGAGTTTTTGGTCGTGCAATGCGTCGGCGCGGTGCTGGCGGCGGCTGCCATGCCCGTGTCGGGTCTGCTGGCCGACCGCTTTGGACGGCGCAGCACACTCGGCTCGTTGGCAGTGCTGATTGGCGTCTTTGCCTTGTTTGCTCCCGTCTTGCTGGGCGGCGGCACCATCGGACAAGACGCCTTTATCTTGATTGGCTTTGTCTTGCTGGGTCTGTCTTATGGCCAGGCGGCAGGTGCTGTGACGGCCAACTTCTTGCCACACTTGCGCTACACCGGCGCCGCGCTGACGACTGATTTGGCTTGGCTGATAGGCGCGGCTTTTGCGCCGCTGGTCGCCCTTGGTTTGTCGGCGCGCTTTGGCTTGGTGGCCGTCAGCCTTTACCTGCTGTCGGGCGTCGTCTGCACTTTGCTGGCGCTGCGTGCCAATCGAACACTGTTGATGCGGGATTGACAGCGCCGCCGCTGCGCAGCACGGGCTAGACCTTTAAAACGGTGCGTCGGGCAGGCTGTCGTTGGCCTTGCTGCTGGCTTGGGATTTACGGCCTTGCAGCGTCTTAGGTTTTTCAGCCGGAACTGCTGCGTCCGTGGGTTCTGCAGCATCAACGGCCTCGGCAGTGGCCCCTGTCGTGTCGTCTTGCAAGGCTTGGCGGACGTTGGCTTTGTCGCCTGCGCTGGCAAATTTGCTGTACTTGGCCAAGGTGGTGACCAGTTGCGCGTAGATGCGTGGGTTGCCGGCCAGGCATTCGCCTTGTTCCAGAAAGTCAGCTTCGCCGGTGAAATTACCCACCAAGCCACCGGCTTCGGTCACCAACAGTGAGCCGGCAGCGATGTCCCAAGGCAGCAGGTTGCTTTCGAAAAAACCGTCATTGAAGCCGGCGGCTGTGTAGGCCAAGTCAAGCGCCGCAGCGCCAGGGCGACGCACGCCAGCGCATTGGCTCATGACTTCTCCGAGCATGCTGAGGTAGGGCTTGAGCTTGTCGCCCGGGCGGTAGGGGAAGCCGGTGCTGATAAGGCATTCTTGCAGGCGGGTGCGCTTGGCAACCCGAATGCGGCGGTCGTTCATGTAGGCACCGCGGCCTTTGGTGGCGCAAAACAAGTCGTTGCGGGTGGGGTCGTAAACGACGGCTTGTTCGATCTTGCCGCGCACGCTGAGCGCGATGCTGACGCAGTAAACCGGAAAGCCGTGAATGAAGTTGGTGGTGCCGTCTAGGGGGTCAATGATCCAGACGAACTCTGAATCTTTGGCGCCTTGCTCGCTGCCCGATTCCTCCGCCAAAATGCCGTGGCCAGGGTAGGCCGTCAGCAGGGTCTCAATGATGATGGCTTCAGCGGCCTGGTCGATTTCGGTGACGAAGTCGTTGGTCTGCTTGGCCGAGACACGGACTGATTCAACATCAAGCGCGGCGCGGTTGATGATGGCGCCAGCGGCGCGCGCAGCCTTGACGGCCACGTTGAGCATGGGGTGGAGATTGGACATAAGCAGTAAGAAAGAGC
>JABMMH010000426.1 GCA_013205645.1 Polaromonas sp.
CTCGAATACGGCATGGTCGGCATCAACGTCGGCGTGATCGCCACCGAGCACGTGCCCTTCGGTGGGGTCAAGCAATCCGGCCTCGGCCGCGAAGGCTCCAGCCACGGCATGGACGAGTACTTGGAAATGAAGTACCTCTGCTTGGGCGACATTCAGAAGTAAGTCGACACAACAACCACGAACAGATCTGCAGGGTCAGTTCGTGGCCTTCCAGCTGCCATCCGCCTGCCGGCAAGCCGTGCCAGACACAGTCTCGTTTTTGCCCGCCACCACAGAGTGAACCGTGTACTCGCGGCACGGTCCAGTACTGGCGTCATAGGTACGGGTGGGTGTCACGGTGTATTGATTGCGTGAGTCGGGATTGACCCAGCTGGTTGGAACGGAGGTGCAGACGTTTTCCAGCGCATGCGCCGTTTTAAGCCTGTCCGTTTGGTCCATAGACCGGCCCACGTTGCCGCCCACGGTTGCGCCAATCATGGTGCCCACAATGGTGGCCACCGTGCGTCCGCTGCCTTGCCCCACCTGCGAGCCGAGCACGCCGCCCAACTGGCAGCCAACGATCATGCCGCCCTGCTCCTGCTGACCTTGTTGGGTCGCGCAACCGGCCAAAGTCGCCGCCAACGCCGATAAAACTAAAATCTTATGAACGAATTTCACGCCAATCTCTTGAAGGAAAAGTGTCGAAGCCACTGAAAATCTTAGTGACTGACACGCCTCAGAAGTTGACGAACCTCAAACATCCGTCAGAGACTGGTTGCTGATGAGGGACTGAATGCTCAGCCGTTGGTTTAACCGTATGAAAGCTCCCCAGCAACCTGAAACCTCTCCCGCAAAAACTCCAAAAACAGCCGCACGCGTCCTGGCATGTTGTGGCGGCTGGGGTAGACCGCGTAGACGTCCAGACCGATCGGTTGAAAGGCCGGCAAAACTACATGCAGCGCCTTTTCTCTGATGTCACGCGCAACCATGTACTGCGGGTGCATCGAGATGCCATGGCCGAGCAAAGCGGCATGGCGCAAAGGCTCGCCAAAATTGGCACGCATGGAGCCGGTCACGCGAATCGATGCTTGTCCATCGGGGCCGGCGAACGTCCAGTAACTGGTCGGCGACTTCAAGGCATTGACCAAGCAGTCATGCTGCAGCAATTCGTCCAAAGACTGCGGCATGCCGCGTGCGGCCAGATAGGCTTCTGACGCCACCAGCAGTTGTGGCACGCTGCCCAATTTTTGGGCGACCAGGCTGGTGTCTTTCAGGGTCGGCGCAATGCGCAGCGATAAATCCAGACTTTCACCAGCGATGTCGAGCCGGCCATCGTCTAGGTGCATGGCGAATTTGATGTCAGGGTGCATGTCCGAAAACGCCGTGATCAAGGGCACCAAGTGCGCCGCACCAAACGATGGCGGCGTGCCGATACGGATCAAGCCTTTGGGCGCGCTCACCGCGCCGCGAACCCGAGACTCAACCTCTTCAAAGCGGTGCAACAAATCTGCGCCGTCTTCAAGCAGGAACAGGCCGGCCTCGGTCAGGCTGACGCTCTTGGTGGTGCGCGTCAGCAATTGCGCGCCCAAGCTGTCCTCAAGCCATTTGATGTGCTTGGTGACGTTGCCCTTGGCCATACCAAGCCGCGCAGCCGCAGCGGTGAAACTCCGTCCGCGAGCCACTTCTGCAAAAATTTCGATGGCTCTGAGTCGGTCCATGTGTCCTCATTTCTTGTTTTTAACCCACGCCTTAACTGTTTCGAATTCGAGAACAATACTATTCCAATTTGGGGCTATGGTCGCGCCTAACTTGTCGCTAACATTATAAAAACGACGGAGACACCCCTTGAGCCATTCCCCAAAATCGACACTGAGCGCCAGCACCCAACTGATTCACCAACTGTTCTATTATTTGGATCAAGCGGATTACCCGAAGTTGGCAGCACTGTTCACGCCGCAAGGCACATGGAAGCGTCAAGGCGAATTGCTGTCAGGTCATGCGCAAATTCTGAATGCTCTGTCAAAGCGCCCCACCACGCAGCGCATTCGTCACGTCATCAGCAACACATTTATATCTGCCACTGAACCAGCGTCGGCCACGCTCACTGCCTACATGACGGCTTACCGTTTCGACGACGGCAGTCATACTACGGGCGCCGTCACCATCAGTCGCCCTTTCCGTTTGTCCGTGGTCCACGCCAAGCTGGAAGTCACAGACGGCGACTGGCGCGTGGCTGAACTAGACCTTGTCCCAGAGTTTGAATTTGCCGCAGACAGTGCGACCATGGCAGCGAGCAAGGCATGAGTTCCGCCACCTCTACCAGTTTTTTACACCAAGCTCTGCGCACCCGGGTGATTGCCAAGCCGGGCGCAGTCGCTGAACTCGGCCGTGAACTGGCGCGCCTCGGCTGCAAGCGGCCGCTGCTGCTGTCAGGTCAGCGCACGGCGGCGGGCCAAGTCTGGGCCGAAGTTATAAGCGCCTTGGGTGAGCTGCCCTTTATGGCTGTGCAAGACATTGAGCCGCATTCCTCGCTGAAGACTGTTGAACGCGTGGCCCAGCTGGCACGCGAGCATGGTGCCGACGCGCTGGTGGCCGTCGGCGGCGGCAGTGTGTCTGACACGGCCAAGGCTGTTGCCTTGGTGCTGGCGGAAGGCGCGCCACTGGCACAACATGCCTCACGCTTTGTGCCACCAACCACGGTGCTGACGCCTGACTTGGTGAAGCCCAAGCTGCCGATTTTGTCGATCGCGATGACGGCTTCCGGCGCTGAGGCCACGCCCTCTTTAGGCATCCGCACACCCGAAGGCATCAAGCTGCTTTTTTGGGACGCGCAATTGGCCAGCCGCGTTATTTTTCTGGACCCCGTGGCGAACCTCGCCACCCCGGCGTCCGTCATGTTATCGACCGGCATGAACGGGCTGGCGCACTGCATTGAAGGCCTTTACTCCAAGGCCGGCTCGCCCATCACCTCCATCCTGGCGCTGGATGGCATCGTCAAATTCGACCAAGCCTTGCGGCAAGTCGCCGCCATGCCGCAAGACGTCAACGCACGCGCCAACTTGCTGCTAGCAGCGCACATCTCGGGCATGGTGCTAGCGAGCGCGCGCAGCTGCCTGCATCACGCGCTCTGCCATGTGATGGGCGCCACCTTCGGGGTGGCGCATGGCGACGTCAACTCAGCCGTGTTGCCGCATGCGCTGCGCTTTAACGCAGCCACCGCCGCACGCGAACTCGCACCTGCCGCAGCAAAACTCGGCCTGCCCGGGCCAGCGGCCGAAGCTGGCGAACAACTGGCGAATTGGCTACACGAACTACAGCAAGCCATCGGCGTACCCAGCCGCTTGCGCGACCTCGGTGTCGCGCGCGAGCAACTTGCTGGCGTAGCCAAAAAAACTTTGCACGAGCGTGGACTGGCCTACAACCCGCGCAGCGTCAACAACGCCGGCGAGCTCGAAGCCATCTTGTTGGCCGCCTGGTAATTTTTTCACTTTTCACCCTCCCACCCACTTGATTGGAGAACTCAGATGAACATCATTGAAAGCGGAAAAACCTTGGGCGCACGCGTCGAAGGTCTTGATTTGTCAGTCCCACTGACCGAAGCGCAGTTTGCGCAACTTGAGCAAGCCCTTGGAAAATATGGCGTCTTGAGCTATCCAAAGCAAACGCTCACCAGCCTTCAGCTGAAGCAATTTTCAGAACGCTTTGGCCAACTGGAAGTCAATGTTGCCAATATGTACCAAGACGTTGGTTTGCCCGAGGTGATGATCTTGTCGAACAAAGTCGAAAACGGCAAACCGCTGGGCCTGAGCGATGCCGGACAAGACTGGCACACCGACATGTCCTACAGCAAGATGATTGCCTTCACCAACGTGCTGTACGGCATTGAGATTCCGCACCGCGACGGCGAGCCCCTGGGCAACACCGAGTTCTGCAACATGCATGCCGCTTATGACGACTTGCCAGAGGCCCTCAAGACTCAATTGGATGGCATGAGCATCACGCACAACTTCGAAAAGTTTTGGGAAAAAATGCGCTTAGAAAAAGGCCAGCGTCCACCACTCACGGACGCCCAGCGCGCAGCCAAGCCGCCGGTGTCGCATCCGATCTTCATGACCCACCCGATCACCGGCAACAAGGTGCTCTACGCCAATCCGGGTTATTCGATGCGCATCAACGAACTGCCGAAAGATGAGAGCGACGAGATTCTGGCGTTTTTGTTCAAACACCAATTGCAGACGAAATACCAGTACCAGCACCGCTGGAGCGTTGGCGACGTGCTGATGTGGGACAACATGGGCACGCTGCACAACGCCATACCCGACTACCGGCCCGATGAACACCGCTACATCAAGCGCTGCCAAGTCATGGCCAATCGCTATTTTGAAAGTGCGAGCGCATGAAAGTCATCAGCTACCGCAAGGGCAACAGCCCGGTGATGACCGGTGTCGTCTTGGAGCAAGGCGTGCTGGACATCAGCGCATGGGCGGCGCAACTGACACTGTCCAGCGAGGCCGTGAGCCGCAATGCCGCAGCGGGCATAGATGCCCCGGCGGGCGGCATTTTGCGCTGGCTGCAATCTGGCAGCGGGGCCATCGCCGCGTTGAACGAACATGTCAGCGCCGCACTGCTCAAGCCTGACACTCAGTTTGAAAAACTCGACAGCCTGCAGTTGTATGCGCCGGTGCCGCGGCCCGGAAAAATCATCGGGGTCGGCCGCAATTACGCCGACCACGCCAAGGAAACCGGCGTTGCGCCATTCGAGAATCCACGCATTATTTTCAAGGTGCCGTCGTCTATCGCGGCGCCGGGTGCAGCCGTGACGCGGCCAGCCTCGGTCGCCAAGATGGACTTCGAAGTCGAGCTGGCTGTCGTCATCGGCGGCTATGGCAAAGACGTGCCCGAATCAGAAGCCTTGTCGCTGGTGGCGGGCTACACGGTTTTGAATGACCTGAGTGCACGCGAATTTCAGTTTGACATCGCGCAAGCGCAAACCACCTTCGCCAAAAGCATGGACGGCTTTGCGCCCATGGGACCGTGGATGGTGACGCGCGACGAGATTGCCGATCCGCAAAAGCTGGAAGTTTTTTGCTGGCTGAACGGCACACAAATGCAGCACGGCCACACCGCCGACATGCTGTTCTCGGTGGCCACGCTGATTGCCTACGTGTCGCGCTTCATGACGCTTGAACCCGGCGACATCATTGGCACTGGAACACCCGCCGGCATCGGCGCATTTCGGCAACCGCCGGTGTATTTGCAGCCGGGCGATGAACTGCGCTTGGAAGTCAGCCAAGTCGGTGCTATGACGCACCGAATTGCCTGAAACGGCTTGCTTAAACAAAATTTTTGGTAACTTTCCAAGACAAAATTCACGACGACTATTTGGCTTTTCGACACCACTACAAAAGAGACAACATGAAAAAATCACTGCTCACCTTCGTCGCGGTCGCCGCGCTCACCGCCGTCACTGGCGCGGCCCTGGCCCAAAATGTCTACCCCTCTAAACCTGTGCGCTTGGTGGTTGGCTTTGCCGCCGGCGGACCCACCGACGTCATTGCACGCGTGCTGGCACGAGATATGTCGATCACCTTGGGGCAAAGCGTCATCGTCGACAACAAGGCCGGTGCCAGTTCGATGATCGGCACCCGCGAAGTACGCAACGCACCGGCTGACGGCTACACATTGCTGTTTTCGTCGCTGGGCATGAACGTCAATCCAATCCTGTTCGGCGAGTTGGCAGGCTACAACCCGAAGACAGACTTCGCCCCGATCTCCAACGCAGCCAACTTGCCACTGGTGGCGGTCAGCGCGTATGACTCTCCGATCAAAAGCATGACGGAGCTTCTCAAACTAGCCCGTAGCAAACCTGAAGCTGTGACATTCGCCTCATCCGGAACCGGCGGCTCGGGCCACTTGGCCTCAGAACTGCTGGCAACGCAAGCCAAAGCCAAAATGCTGCATGTGCCTTACAAAGGCAATGGCCCGGCACTGCTTGAAGTGATGGCTGGCCGGGTTGACTACATGTTTTATCCAGTCATCGGCATTGCTGAAAACGTGGCCTCTAAACGCTTGCAAATCTTGGCTGTTGGCACGGCCAAACGCATGCCGCAATTCCCCAACGTGCCAACCATGTCTGAAGTCGGCTTTCCAGGTTTTGAAGAAACCGCACCCTGGGTTGGCATGCTGGCGCCTGCCAAAACACCACCGGCCATCATCAATAAGTTGCATGACGCCATGAGCAAGGCCTTGGCCAAACCAGACGTCAGAGCACAACTTGAAAAGTTGGGCGCCGTCATCGTCGGCGACACACCGACTGAATTTGCCGCCTTCCTGAAGCGCGACCACGAACGTTGGGCCGCGGTGATCAAGGCTGCCGACATCAAGCCAGAAGCCAACTAACTCATTGCTGCCGGAGTCACTGTGTCAACCGCATCCAAAGCCTTTTCCATTGAAGACCTGCGCAGCGCAGCACGTCATCGACTGCCGCAAGCCATCTTCGACTTCTTCGACGGTGGGGCTGAAGATGAGTTGACGCTCGATGACAACCAAGCCGCCTTTCGGCGCCTTCGGCTATTGCCCAAAGTGTTGATGGACGTGTCTCAAGTGAAGACCGACGTTCAGTTGCTGGGCAACGCCGCCGCCCTGCCC
>JABMMH010000427.1 GCA_013205645.1 Polaromonas sp.
GCGGCAGACCCTGACATGACAGCCATGGCAGAAGATGAAATCGACGAGGCCAAAGCCGACATCACCCGCCTCGACGAAGCCCTGCAGCTGATGCTGATTCCCAAAGACCCGGATGACTCGCGGCCAGCCTTTCTGGAAATTCGCGCGGGCGCGGGCGGCGATGAATCCGCGCTGTTTGCAGCCGACTTGTTTCGCATGTACACGCGTTATGCGGAGCGCTGCGGCTGGCGCTGCGAGATCATCAGCGAGTCGCCCTCGGAGCTGGGCGGCTACAAAGAAGTGGTGGTCCGCATGGAGGGGCCGACCGACGGTCTCGGCATGGGCGTCTACGGCAAGCTGCGCTTTGAATCAGGCGGCCACCGGGTGCAACGCGTGCCGGCCACCGAAACCCAGGGCCGCATTCACACCAGCGCCTGCACGGTGGCCGTGCTGGCCGAGCCCGACGAAGCGGTGCTGATCCAGATCAACCCGGCCGATTTGCGCATTGACACCTACCGCGCCAGTGGCGCTGGCGGCCAGCACATCAACAAGACCGACTCGGCCGTGCGCATCACCCACCTGCCCACCGGCATCGTGGCCGAGTGCCAGGAAGGTCGCAGCCAGCACAGCAACAAAGCCCAAGCCTTGAAAGTCCTGACCGCCCGTATCCATGAAAAAGACCGCTCTGAGCGCGCCACCAAAGACGCCGCAACGCGCAAGGGTTTGATCGGTAGTGGCGACCGCAGCGACCGCATCCGCACCTACAACTTTCCGCAAGGCCGACTCACCGACCACCGCATCAACCTGACGCTCTACAAGCTCAACTACATCATCGAGGGCGACCTCGATGATGTAGTGACTGCCCTGCAGGTAGAGCGCGGCGCCGAGCTGCTGGCAGAACTGGAAAACCGCAATGGCTGAAGCCTTGAGCTGCGCCCAGGCCATCGCTGCCGCCTGCAGTTTAGGGTTGGACCGGCTCGATGCGCAGTTGCTGTTACTGCACGTGCTGGGCAAGCCCCATGGCGAGCGGGCTTGGCTGATCGCCCATGACCGTGACCTGCTGTCGCCCGAGGCCAGCGAACGCTTTCGCGCGTTCTGCCAATGCCGGGCAAGCGGCGAACCGTTGGCTTATATCGTCGGCCAACAAGAATTTTTTGGCCTGCCACTGGCTGTTGATCCACGCGTCTTGATACCCCGGCCAGACACCGAAACGCTTGTCAGCTGGGCGCTTGACGTGCTGCCTGCGGGCAGCGCGAAAGTCCTAGACCTAGGGACCGGCAGCGGCGCCATCGCCTTGGCACTCAAGCACGCGCGCCCAGCAGCAGAGGTCAGCGCCATCGACGCCAGCGCGGGCGCCGTGGCGGTGGCTCGCAGCAATGCGGCGGCGCTGGGTTTAGCGGTGTCGATTGAGATCAGTCGCTGGTTTGAGCAGGTCGACGGCCGGTTTGATGTGATCGTCAGCAACCCGCCGTATGTTCGCGAAGGTGACCCGCATTTGACGGCCTTAGGCCACGAACCGATTCAGGCGCTGACAGCAGGCGCAGATGGGCTGAGCGATCTGCGCCAGATCATTGCCACTGCGCCCGCCCATTTACAAGCTGGCGGCTGGTTGCTGCTAGAACACGGCTACGACCAAGCCGAAGCCATTCGCCAGTTGCTGCAAGCACAAGGCTTTGAGGCGGTCACCAGCCGTGACGACTTGGCCGGTATCCAGCGCTGCTCGGGTGGCCGTTGGCCGCATGAAGCCGGACCGGCGCGGCGGGATTAAAAGCACCCGATAATCTGAGTTGATTATTTTCAACGTCCGGCCAGCGTGCCGAGACCACACCAACGGAGTATTCCCATGAGCGACACCCAACAACGCATTGATGACATCGTTAAATCCAGCGACGTGGTTCTTTTTATGAAGGGCACCGCCCAATTTCCCATGTGCGGCTTTTCCGGCAAAGCGATTCAGGTGCTGAAAGCCTGCGGTGTCAGCAAGCCAGCGACCGTCAACGTGCTGGAAGACGAAGACATTCGCCACGGCATCAAGGAATACAGCAACTGGCCCACCATTCCCCAGCTGTATGTCAAAGGCGAGTTCATTGGCGGCTCAGACATCATGATGGAGATGTACCAAAACGGCGAACTGCAACAGGTCATCGGCACGCCCGAAGCCTGAAGCTGATCGCCCCTACAACGCCAAGTTATTGCAGCTTGGCGTCGCCAAAAACCTGATCGTCAGGCGGCGCGTCGCTTGGCAAGCGAAAGCTTTCGCTGGCCCAAGCGCCCAAGTCCATGTTTTTACAGCGCTGACTGCAAAATGGTCTGAAGGCGTTGTTTGGCGCGTAAACGCTGTCACCGCCGCAGCTCGGGCAAGTGACAATTTTGGACGCGGAAGTCGCAGAAGTCATCTTCAAGCGCAGAGCGTGAGTTCAAATTCGGCATCTTCAGCCGCAGAATGCAAGCGGTCATCGCTGGCATGCCGCATCAGCCGGACCGAGGCCATCAGGCGGTTGGCACTGATGGCTGGCACCAGGCCCGTCGCAGCATCAAGCCGCAGCCGCAACAACTGAAAAGTCCGACCTTGCGGGAGCGTTTGCTGATAAACACCACCCGAGGCGAGTACTTTTTGCGGCAGTCCCGCATCGCGCAACAACTTCAACAGCAGGCTGATAGAGCCCGCCAAGGGCACCAGCGTCAACATCCAGCGCTGGATATCTTCGCGCCGGCGCGAACCGCTCAAGTGCTGCCAAGCGAAATAGGCCGGCAAGTCAAACTCACACGTGCCGCCCGGAATACCGGCACGGCTGCGAATACTCATGAGCCAATCGTTGTCTGTCAATGACTGACCCACCTTGCCCGGCAAGGCATTGAGGGTTGCAAAATAATTGTCCAACTGGCCAATGATCTCGTCCAGCGCCGCTTCCGAGATGGCGGGATTGCCGCGGTACCCATTCAGCACAATTTTTTGTTTTTCGAGATCCTTGAGGACTTCGGTTTTCAAATCGGCACGACCGCCAACGTCCATGATTTCGAAGATCGTGGTGATGGCGTAATGGTGGTCTATGGGGTCGTCGCGCTCGGCCAATTCACCTAGCCTGCCGAACAGGTGTTCAAGGCGCAAATACGTGCGCACGCGTTCGTTAAATGGGTACTCGTAAAGGATCACAGCGATTTCTTTATCGACGTTGAGAGGGCCGGTAGACCGGGCACCGTTATATCATAGCCCGAAGCGTGCAGCCGCAGCCCGCGCAAGGCCGGCTAATTCAGTCAGCGACTGTGTCTCGTTGTAAATACAAATGTCGGCAGCGGCCAGTCGCTGCGCCCGGCTGGCTTGGGCGTTGATGACTTTTTGCACCGCCTCACGGGTCCAGCCACTGCGAGCCATGACCCTCTTGATTTGCTGCTCTTCGGTGCAATCAACCACCAACACCTGATGCAGTTGCGAGCGCCAGCGGCCAGACTCAACCAACAAGGGAACATCAAAAACAATACAACGTGCGCCATTTTTTTCTGCAGCGCTCGCTTGTTGTGCGGTCTCTGCGGCCACCAGCGGGTGAATGATGGCTTCCAAGCGCAGTTTCGCGGCCGGGTCAGAGAAAACCTGCTGCCGCATGGCGTCCCGGTCTAGCGCTCCTGCTGACGTGACGAAGGCCGCGCCGAAAATTTGACGGATCGCCGGGATGGCCGCACCGCCTGCGGCCGTCAGCTGACGGGAAATCGCGTCCGCATCCACAATCACCGCGCCGCATTCAGCCAGCATCTGGGCTACGGTGCTCTTGCCGCTGCCGATGCCGCCGGTGAGCCCGATTCTTCGTGCAACTGATAGCGTCGTCATCAACGTCGTAGACGTCATATTGCAAGCCCCACCCAACGCAAGATCGCTTGCGGACCAAAAAACAGCGCCGTCAAACCCGCGATGGCCAAAAATGGGCCGAAGGGCACATAGCCACCCTCGCGCAATGTCGACGACCACTTCAAGCCTAGGCCGACCACCGCGCCTAGCACCGAGGCCATCAGAATGATCGGCACCAGCGCCGTCCAGCCGAACCAAGCGCCCAACGCCGCGAATAATTTGAAGTCGCCAAAACCCATGCCGTCTTTGCCGGTGACGAGCTTGAAAGCCCAATACACCGTCCACAAAGACAGATAACCGCCGACGGCGCCCCACACCGCGTCACTCAGGCTGACACCTGGGTTCCATTGCAGCGCAGCGACGATCAGGCCGCTCCACGCCAACGGCAGGGTGATGTCATCTGGCAGCAAGGTGGTGTCCCAATCGATCATGGCCAGCGACACCAAGGCCGCAGAAAACCCGCACCAAACCAGCGCCGTGGCAGTGCCTCCCCAGCGCGCCACGCAAAAATAAAACAAAGCCGCCGTCACCAACTCGACCAAGGGGTAACGCGCGCTGATGCCGACGCCGCAGGCTGAGCACTTGCCTCGCAGAAAAAGGTAACTAAACACAGGTACGTTTTCATGCCAGGCAATCGGATGACCGCAGTGCGGACAACGCGAGCGCGGCTGGGACAAATTGAAGACGGGCTCGGCAACTGGTTCAGCATTGGGCTCAGCGTATTCAGCGCACTCTTTGGCCCAATGCCGCTCCATCATCAGCGGCAGACGATGGATCACGACGTTGAGAAAACTGCCAATGATCAAACCAAGCAGTCCCGCCAGCAGGGGCAGCGACAGCCACGAAAATGGCCAGAACAAAGGCCAAGTGTCAGTCAGCATCAGATCACCTGCCCGAGCTCGAAAATTGGCAGGTACATGGAGAGCACAATCCCCCCAATCAAGGAGCCGAGAACCACAATGATGAAAGGCTCCATGAGGCTGGCCAAAGCGGCCACTTGTTGATCCACTTCAGCCTCAAAAAAATCTGCTGATTTGCCCAGCATGTGATCCAAGGAGCCCGACTCTTCGCCAATCGCACACATCTGCACGACCATGTTCGGAAACACCCCCGCCTGCGCCATGGCCGCGTTCAAACTGACCCCGGCCGACACCTCTGTTTGTATCTTGGCAGTGGCCTGCGCGTAGACAGCGTTACCGGTGGTTCCGCCCGCCAATTCAAGTGCATCCATGAGCGGTACACCGGCGGCAAACAGGGTGGACAACGTGCGGGTCCAGCGGGCAATACAGGCTTTTTCAATCAGCGCACCAAAGACTGGCAACTTCAACAGCCATCGGTCTGTCGTCGTTTGCAACTTTTCGCTGCGCCGCCAGATCCGTGCACAAACAGCCGCACTCACGCCACCAGCGCCAAGCATCAACCACCAGTACGCGACAAAAAATTCACTGATGCCCATGACAAAAAGTGTCGGTCCCGGCAGGTCAGCGCCGAACGACGAAAAAACGCTCTCAAACGCCGGGATGACGACGATCATGATGATGACGATCACGGCAAAGGCCACGCTCAAAACCGCCGCCGGATAGGTCAAGGCCGACTTGATCTTGGCCTTCATGGCTTCGGTTTTTTCCATGTACACGGCCAGTCGGTCTAGCAACGCATCCAGAATACCGGCGGCTTCACCAGCGGCCACCAAATTGCAATAAAGAGAATTGAAATGAGCCGGGTGCTTGCCAAATGCGGTGCTCAAAGAGGTGCCGGTTTCGACATCACTGCGGATCTCGTTGAGCAAGCGGACCATGCGCGGATTGCTGTGACCCCGGCTGACCACTTCAAAACATTGCAACAGGGGCACGCCGTCTTTCATCATGGCGGCCAGTTGTCGGGTGAAAACCGCGACATCGTTGGGCTTGATGGCCCTGCCAGCCAGGTCCATGGTGCGACGCTGCAGCCAGACTTTGAGGGGTTGCACGCCCTGCCGCTGCAACATCGCCATCGCATGGTTGGGCCCCATCGCCCGGATGTGACCGCGCACTGGGTTGCCTTGGAGGTTGGTGCCCTCCCATTCGAAGGTACGGTCGCGAAGTGGGTGTGAAGCTGCAGCTACGGCCATAGGGTTCAAAAAGTCAGGGGGTCAAATCGGTCAGTCATGGGTGCAACTCAAAATTTCTTCCAGCGAAGTCGAGCCGAGTTTAACTTTCAGCAAGCCCGACTGGCGCAAACTTCGCACCCCTTCCAGCTCGGCCTGCGCTGCAATGTCCATCGCGCTGCCATCCCGAAGAATAATCCGTTGAATGTCATCCGACACCGGCATGACTTGGTGCACCCCAATACGCCCTTTGTAGCCGCCGTTGCAAACGCTGCAACCTTGCGCCCGAAAGGGAGACCAACTGCCATCCAGGTCTACCGGTTTGAAACCAGCTTGTAGCAAAGTGACACGCGGTATGTCAGCGCGTACTTTGCAATAGATGCAAAGCTGCCGCACCAAACGTTGCGCGGTGATCAGCATGACGCTGGAGGCGATATTGAACGAAGCAATCCCCATGTTGCGCATGCGCGTCAGCGTCGTTGGCGCGTCGTTGGTGTGCAGCGTGGACAACACCAGATGCCCAGTTTGCGCCGCCTTGATGGCGATGTCGGCAGTTTCAATGTCGCGAATTTCTCCGACCATGAGGATATCTGGGTCCTGCCGCAAAAAAGCCCGCAGGGCGACCGCGAAGGTCAATCCCGCCTTGTCATTGACATTGACCTGGTTGACGCCCGGCAAATTGATCTCAGAAGGATCTTCTGCCGTGGATATATTCACGCCGGGCTGGTTCAGCAAATGCAGGCAGGTATAAAGCGATACTGTCTTCCCTGAACCGGTTGGACCGGTCACCAACACCATCCCGGTCGGTCGACGCAAAGCATTCAGTAAACGCGCTTTTTCTTCAGGCTCAAAACCCAGCGCGTCCATGCCCATTTGCGCGGCCTTCGGATCGAGAATCCGAATAACAATTTTTTCACCAAATAGCGTGGGCAAGGTACTCACCCGAAAATCAATGACCTGGCCCGGCCCAATGGTTAACTTCATGCGGCCATCTTGCGGCACGCGCTTTTCTGCAATATCAAGCCGCGAGAGAATTTTAATTCTGGACGCCAGCGTATCTTTCAGACCGACCGACGGCGTGGCTATCTCCCGAAGCTCGCCATCAATGCGAAAACGAACCCGGTAGTTGAATTCATACGGCTCAAAATGCAAATCAGAGGCTTGCAGAGTGACGGCTTGGTGCAGCATCTTTTGCAAGAACGTGACGGCTGGCGTGTCGTCGGTCACAGCCTGCGCCCCCACCAACGACAACGATGGACTACTTTCTGATTCATGGCTGAATCATCGTTGATGAAACAAGCCCTGTAAACCTAAAACATACTTTGTCCAGATCAGTGCAATCAAACGCAAGGCAGTTGAGACGTCCTTGAGTTCTGGTTGTATGCGCGCACAAAAAAACCCACTTAAAAGTGGGCTCGAGAGTGAGGCGAATCGATCTGTCCGTGATCAACCAACGATCAGGTAGTCGTCCTTATTCTTGCCTGCCAACCATTTAGGCGCCAAACCACGGCCGCTCCAAGTATTGCCACTGAGTGGATCGCGGTATTTAGCAGCGACCTTGCCAGTTTTCTTGGCTGAAGATTTGCCCTTGCCGCTTGAAAATACATCGCTGGCTGTGAGTTCATACTCAGCCACAATGGCACGAACTTTGGCAATAGCCTCACCCACTTCGCGCTGGCGAACTTCGGTCACTTGATTCTGCAGGGTCTCAATTTGTGACAGCAGGTCTTTTAAAGAGCTCATCGATAATCCTTTGATAAAATTCAATTCTAATCGATGAATTCGCAAAGTCTTGGATAGATACTGATCTAAATTACTTTTAAAAATACAAAATGTTGCAAAATCCCGTCAAAAGTCGGACAAAAATAAACTATAGAAATAGATTCATAGCCATTCGCCGACCAATTAAGCACGCCGCGCCAGCAACTCCGAAGCCAAGCCCAGCAACGCCGAGCGGTAATGGCTGTCTGGCAGGCGGCTCAATGCGTCCATCGCACGCTGTGCTTCTGCTGCCGCGCAGGCTCGGGTCGCGTCAAGCGCCCCGGTGCGCTGCACAATAGCGACAATTTCTGCCATTTTCTCGGTCCCGCCGGTCTCAATAGCCAGTCGCAGGGTCTCACGCTCTTGTTCCGTGCCGCGCTGCATCGCAATGATCAGCGGCAGGGTTACTTTGCCTTCGCGCAAGTCGTCACCCAAGTTTTTGCCCATTTCGGACACGTCACCGTCGTAATCCAGCACGTCGTCAATGACCTGAAAAGCCGTACCGAGAGCCTGCCCATAATCCGCACAAGCGGCCTCAACGGCCGGCGTGGCGCCCGCCAGCAAAGCGGCGATGCGCGCACAGGCCTCAAACAACTTGGCCGTTTTGGAGCGAATCACCCGCACATAGTCTTCTTCGGACAGACTCGCATCGTGCATGTTCATGAGCTGCTGGACTTCGCCTTCAGCAATCACGTTGGTCGCCTCCGCCAATGTGCGCATGATCCGCATGTCGCCAGCGTCGACCATCATCTGGAAGGCGCGCGAATACAAAAAATCGCCAACCAACACACTGGCTGGATTGCCGAAAGCCTCATTGGCCGTTTCGCGGCCGCGCCGCAAGGTCGACTCGTCGACCACATCGTCGTGCAACAAAGTGGCTGTATGAATGAATTCGACCACTGCCGCCAGATTGAAACGTTGCTCGCCTTTGTAGCCGAGGGCGCCGCACATCAGCAGCAGCAAAGCCGGCCGCAGCCGCTTGCCCCCCGCCGCCACAATGTAGCGGGAAATCTGCCCGATCAAGGCGACGTCAGAGCTGAGCCGCTGCTCGACAACGGCATCCATGCCGCGCATGTCGTCAGCGATCAAGGCCAAAGCGGCGGCAGTACTAGTTGAAGAATTGAGAGACAAGGGGAGTCCAGACCAGAATTTGACGCAATTATAAGAAGGCCGCGCTTGGGCAGCCACGGTGCAGGGGCACAATGCACGGACAGTACAGGGTCTACCAAGCGCGAAAAAAAGACTCGACAAGACTTCCTAGCCAAGGCTATAATCGAGGGCTCTGCGGAAATCCGTCTGCAGAACTCAATTCGAAAATTGAAGAGGTCTTACATGTACGCGGTCATAAAAACCGGTGGCAAACAATACAAAGTTGCTACGGGTGAAAAAATTAAAGTAGAACAGATTGCTGCGGACGTAGGCCAAGAGATTGTTATCGA
>JABMMH010000428.1 GCA_013205645.1 Polaromonas sp.
GCATCTACGTGCCCGGCGGCAAAGCGGCTTATCCATCGTCGGTGCTGATGAACGCGATTCCGGCGCATGTCGCCGGTGTTGGCGAGATCATCATGGTGGTGCCGACGCCGCGCGGTGACAAAAATCCGCTGGTGCTGGCTGCTGCTTATGTGGCCGGCGTCACGCGGGTCTTCACCATCGGTGGCGCGCAAGCGGTGGCCGCACTGGCTTACGGTACGGCCACGGTGCCAGCGGTCGACAAGATCACCGGCCCGGGTAATGCTTATGTGGCGGCGGCCAAGCGCCGCGTTTTCGGTACCGTCGGCATCGACATGATTGCCGGGCCCTCTGAAATTTTGGTCTTGGCTGACGGCAGCACACCAGCCGACTGGGTCGCCATGGATCTCTTCAGCCAAGCCGAGCATGACGAGTTGGCGCAGAGCATTTTGCTGTGCCCGGACGTCGCCTACATTGACGAGGTGCAGGCCGCCATCGACCGCTTGCTGCCGAGCATGCCGCGCGCCGCCATCATCGCCAAATCTCTGAACGACCGCGGCGCCTTGATTCAGACCCGCAGCATGGAAGAAGCCTGCGAGATCAGCAACCGCATTGCGCCGGAGCACCTCGAAGTCTCTACCCATGAGCCGCAGCGCTGGGAGCCTTTGCTCAAGCATGCCGGCGCGATCTTTTTGGGTGCCTACACCAGCGAGAGCTTAGGCGACTACTGCGTCGGTCCGAACCACGTCTTGCCGACCAGCGGCACAGCGCGTTTTTCCAGCCCACTTGGAGTCTATGACTTTCAAAAACGTTCCAGCCTGATCGAGGTCACCCAAGCCGGCGCTCAGGTGCTGGGCCCGGTGGCCGCCGAGCTGGCTTACGGTGAAGGCTTGCAAGCCCATGCCCGTGCCGCCGAGCTGCGCTTGAACGACGTGCCGCCAATGCGGGGTGTCGCATGATTAACGTGAATAGCGTCAATACCGTCAACCCGTCAGGCCAACTCAGCCCCGAGTTGAAAAAACGCATCCGGCAAGATGTGCAGTCCATGCACGCTTACGCCATTCAAGACTCCGTCGGCATGGTCAAGCTCGACGCCATGGAAAACCCACACCGGCTGCCAGCACACCTGCAGGCTGAACTCGGTCAGCGTCTCGGTGCGCTCGCGCTGAACCGCTACCCGGACGGCCGTGTCAACGACTTGCGCCGCGCGCTGGCCGACTACGCCGGCATGCCCGAAGGCTTTGACATCATGCTGGGCAATGGCTCGGACGAATTGATCTCGCTGCTGTCGCTGGCCTGCAATGTGCCCGGCGCCAGCGTGTTGGCACCCGTACCCGGCTTCGTGATGTACGCCATGAGCGCGCAATTGCAAGGTCTGGCCTTCATCGGCGTGCCACTCTCCGCCGACTTCGAACTCGACGAAACGGCCATGTTGGCGGCCATCGCCGAGCACAAGCCGTCCATCGTCTACTTGGCTTATCCGAACAACCCGACAGCCAATTTGTGGGACGACGCGGTGATTGAAAAAATCATCACCGCCGTTGGCGAGCAAGGCGGTCTGGTCGTCATGGACGAGGCGTATCAGCCGTTTTCGAGTAAGAGCTACATCGGTCGCATCGGCCGCCACAGCCATGTGCTGCTGATGCGCACGCTCAGCAAGTTTGGCTTGGCCGGTGTGCGTCTGGGTTACATGATCGGGCCGAAGGCATTGATCGCCGAGTTCGACAAGGTGCGGCCGCCCTACAACATCAGCGTACTCAATTACGAGTGCGCGCTGTTCGCCTTAGAGCACCAAGAAGTCTTCGCCGCGCAGGCTGTCGATCTGGTGCAGCAACGCGAGCGCTTGCTCAAGGCGCTGCGCGCCATGCCGGGCCTGACGGTCTGGAACAGCGAGGCCAATATGATCCTGGTGCGTGTCAATGGAAAACAAGAGGGCGAGGCTGACGCAGCCGGCCCAGTTTTCGAGCGCCTGAAGGCCGGCGGCGTGTTGGTCAAAAACATTTCTAAAATGCATCCATTGCTGAGCAACTGTCTGCGTCTGACAATTGGCACGGCCGGTGAAAATACGCAACTGCTGGCCACCCTTCAAAAATCCCTATGACCTCCACCGCCACACCTCCAAGCACTTTCGCTCCGCGCACCGCTGAAGTCACGCGCAACACGGCTGAAACCAAGATCACCGCCAAGGTCAATCTTGATGGCAGCGGTGCGTCGCACCTCAACACCGGCATCGGTTTTTTCGACCACATGCTGGACCAGATCGCCCGTCACGGGCTGATCGACTTGGACATTCAGGCCGATGGCGACTTGCACATTGACGGCCACCACACGGTGGAAGACGTGGGTATCACCCTGGGCCAAGCGGTGGCGCTGGCCGTCGGTGACAAAAAAGGCCTGCGCCGTTACGGCCATGCCTATGTGCCACTGGATGAGGCGCTGAGCCGCGTGGTCATCGACTTCTCCGGTCGTCCCGGTTTGGTGATGAACGTGCCCTTCACCAGCGGCATGATCGGCACCTTTGACTCGCAACTGGCCTACGAATTTTTCCAGGGCTTTGCGAATCACGCCTTCGTCACCTTGCACATCGACAATCTGCGCGGCGACAACGCTCATCACCAAGCTGAAACGGTGTTCAAAGCCTTCGCCCGCGCCCTGCGCATGGCGCTGGAGCTTGACCCGCGCATGGCCGGTGTGATTCCTTCGACCAAGGGTTCTTTGTAAACCGCCTGAAGCTGTCATGACTGTTCTGAAAAAAGTGGCCGTGGTTGACTACGGCATGGGTAACTTGCGATCGGTGTCGCAGGCGGTGGCGCATGTGGCCCAAGGCGCGGGTTTTGATGTGATCGTCACCTCCCGCGCGCAAGACGTGCTGGACGCTGACCGCGTGGTGCTGCCTGGCCAAGGCGCCATGCCTGACTGCATGCGTGAGTTGGACGAGTCGGGACTGCGTCAAGCGGTGCTGCACGCGGCCGCCCACAAACCCTTGTTTGGCGTCTGCGTCGGCATGCAGATGCTGCTGGACCGCAGCGAAGAAGGTCCTGCCGGTGTCGGCACGCCCGGACTCGGACTGATAGGCGGAGAAGTCATCAAGTTTGATTTGGCTGGCAGACTGCAGCCAGACGGCAGCCGCTTCAAGGTGCCGCAAATGGGCTGGAACCAGGTTTATCAAGGAAGTTACCAAGGCAGCTCCGCCTTGCCGGCTGGCAGCCAGCCACGGCATGCGCTGTGGGCCGACATTGCCGATGGGGCTTATTTCTACTTTGTACACAGTTTTTACGCCAAGCCGTCTGATGCGCGCAACACTGCGGGCGAAGCCGACTACGGTGGGCGCTTCACAGCGGCGGTTGCGCGGGATAATATTTTTGCGACGCAGTTTCACCCCGAAAAGAGCGCAGATCAAGGGCTGGCCCTGTACCGCAACTTCCTGCACTGGAAGCCCTGATTTTTTCAACCCTCACCAGCTTCATTCTTTAAAGCAACATGCAACTCATTCCCGCGATTGACCTGAAAGACGGTCACTGCGTTCGCCTCAAACAGGGCGACATGGACCAGTCCACCACCTTCGGCGAAGACCCTGCGGCCATGGCGCGCAGCTGGGTTGACAAGGGCGCGCGTCGCCTGCATCTGGTGGATTTGAACGGCGCCTTTGCCGGCAAGCCCAAAAACGAGGCCGCTATTCGCAAGATCCTGCTCGAAGTGGGCAGCGAGGTGGATGTGCAACTCGGCGGCGGTATTCGCGACCTTGACACCATCGAACGCTATCTGGATGCGGGCCTGCGCTACGTCATCATCGGCACGGCGGCTGTTAAAAACCCCGGTTTTCTGCAGGACGCCTGCACCGCTTTTGGTGGCCACATTATTGTCGGCTTGGACGCCAAAGACGGCAAAGTTGCGACCGACGGCTGGAGCAAACTCACCGGCCACGAAGTCATTGACCTGGCCAAGAAGTTTGAAGACTACGGCGTCGAGTCCATCATTTACACCGACATTGGCCGTGACGGCATGCTCAGTGGCATCAACATCGAGGCAACCGTCAAGTTGGCGCAGGCCTTGCGGATTCCGGTCATCGCTTCGGGCGGACTCTCCAATATGGCCGACATCGATGCTTTGTGCCAAGTCGAGAGCGAAGGCGTCGAAGGCGTGATTTGCGGCCGCTCGATCTACAGCGGCGATCTCGATTTCGCGCTGGCGCAGGCTCGCGCTGACGCGCTCAACGGCTAGTGACTAGCCGCCATGCTCGCTAAACGAATCATTCCTTGTCTCGACGTCACCGGCGGACGGGTTGTCAAAGGCGTCAATTTCTTGGAGCTGCGCGATGCCGGTGACCCGGTTGAAATTGCCGCGCGCTACAACGACCAAGGCGCAGACGAGCTGACTTTTCTGGACATCACCGCGACCAGCGATGGCCGCGATTTAATCCTGCACATCATCGAAGCGGTGGCTTCGCAGGTCTTTATTCCCCTGACGGTGGGTGGTGGTGTTCGCACGGTGGACGATGTGCGGCGCCTGCTCAATGCGGGTGCTGACAAAACCAGTTTCAACTCCGCTGCGCTGGCCCATCCGCAGATCATTGACGAAGTCTCGGCGCGCTACGGTGCGCAATGCATCGTCGTCGCCATTGATGCGAAGCGCCGCTCTGATGCGGAGGCTTTGACCCGTGGGCCGGGTTGGGATGTCTACAGCCATGGTGGCCGACAAAACACCGGCCTCGACGCGGTGGTCTGGGCCACTGAAATGGCGCGTCGTGGCGCTGGCGAAATTTTGCTCACCAGCATGGACCGCGACGGCACCAAGGCTGGCTTTGACTTGGCGCTGACCCGCGCCGTCAGCGACGCGGTGAGCGTGCCGGTCATCGCCTCGGGCGGCGTTGGCAATCTCGACCATCTGGCCGATGGTATCCAAATCGGCGGCGCTGACGCTGTGCTGGCGGCAAGTATTTTTCATTACGGCGAATACACCGTGCAGCAGGCCAAGCAGCGCATGGCTGAGCGCGGCATCCCGGTTCGTCTTTGAGCCCCGGTCAATCACCGACAATACCCCGTATGAACTGGTTAGATGAAGTCCGATGGGACGAGCGGGGCTTGATCCCCGTGATTGCGCAAGAAGCCGCCAGCGGCGACGTGCTGATGTTCGCCTGGATGAACCGCGAGGCGCTGCAAGAAACTGCCGACTCGGGTCGGGCGGTGTACTTCAGCCGCTCACGCGCGCGGCTGTGGCGCAAGGGCGAGGAGTCCGGCCATGTGCAGACCGTGCACGACATCCGACTGGACTGCGACAACGACGTGATTCTGCTGAAAATAACGCAACTCGGGCAAGAAACCGGTCCGTCGATCGCTTGCCACACCGGGCGGCACAGTTGCTTTTTTCACCGCTATGAAGGCAGCCAGGGCGGCCAATGGGTCGAGGCAGAGCCGGTGCTCAAAGACCCCAAACACATCTACAAATAAGCAAAGCGCACGTTTTCATGACCACGACCTCCAATGATTCCCTCGCGCGCCTAGCGCAGGTGATTGAAAGCCGCAAGGTGCGCAACGGCGGCGACCCGAGCCAAAGCTATGTCGCCCGCCTGCTGCACCAAGGCCCCGACGCCTTCTTAAAAAAAATCGGTGAAGAAGCCACCGAAACCGTCATGGCCGCCAAAGACTTGGACCACGGCGGTGCCACGCCAGAGCTGCAGGGCAAGTTGATCGGTGAAGTGGCTGATCTGTGGTTTCATAGCCTGATCGCCTTGGCCCATTACGACTTGACGCCAGCCGATGTGATTGCCGAGTTGGAGCGCCGCGAAGGCATCAGCGGCATTGAAGAAAAAGCCTTGCGTAAAGCACTGTTACGTGCCGATGCTGAGAAATAAGCCTGCCTTCAATTCACCAACACCGCGCCTATGAACTTCCCTGATCTTTCCGACAACGCTGAGAAGACGTCGAGTGACCGGCTGGTCATGCAAATTCTGTACGGCCTGCACACCATGGCTTGGTTCAGTGGTGGCGTGTTCGCTGTTGTCGCGCTGATCATCAATTACCTGCGGCGCGCAGATGAAGTCACCCCCTTGTACGTCGCACATCACAATTTCATGATCTCGACGTTTTGGTGGACGCTGGTCTGGCTGGTGTTGCTGTCGCCGCTGTGGTTGTTTTTCATGTTTCCGGGCATGCTGGCTTATGCCCTTGTTTGGCTTTGGTATCTGTACCGTTGCATCAAAGGCTGGTTGCGCTTCAATGCCGACCGTCTGCCGCAAAGCGTGGTCGTCCTATGAGCAGCGCAGATTCACACCGCCACGCGCCGGGCACTGCCGCTGAGAATTGCCTCTTTTGCAAAATTGCTGCCGGCAAAATCCCGAGCCGAAAAGTCTTTGAAGATGACGAGTTGCTGGCCTTTCACGACATCAACCCGTGGGCGCCGGTGCACTTTCTGATCATCCCGAAAGCCCATATTGCCTCCATGGCTCAGATCGTGCCCGAGCACGAATCGCTGTTGGGTCGCATGATGGTGTTGGCGCCGCGCTTGGCGCTAGAACAGGGCTGCCGGCCGTACCCGGAAGGCGGCTACCGCATCGTCACCAACACCGGTGCCGAGGGCGGTCAAGAGGTGCATCACTTGCATCTCCATGTGATGGGCGGACCGCGTCCCTGGTTGCGGGGTTGATGAGGTCAATGTGGCATCAATCTTCGGTGAGACAGATAAGCCCCTTAGAATCAGATTTATTCATTCACGTCGGCTTTAGAGGCCGACATCAAAGTTGAGGAGAGAAACATGGGTGGATTTTCCATTTGGCATTGGTTGATCGTTTTGCTGATCGTGGTCATGGTGTTCGGCACCAAGAAGCTGAAAAACATTGGCGGCGATCTCGGTGGTGCGGTCAAGGGTTTCAAAGACGGCTTGAAAGAAGGCGGCCAGACGGAGCCTACGGCTGAAGAAGCCGCCGCCACGCAAGCCCAGGTCACTGCGGCCAAAGCCGCCGCGGACGACAAGTCCACCATTGACGTGCAAGCACGTCAAAAACCCTGATCAGGCCCCCATTGAGCTTTCAAGGCAACTGGGTGCTGTGCGCCCGCGTGAACTGACGTGATCGATCTCGGCATCTCCAAAATTGCGATGATCGGTGCGGTCGCGCTGATCGTCATCGGCCCCGAAAAGCTGCCGCGTCTGGCGCGCACCATTGGCACCTTGCTGGGCAAGGCGCAGCGTTATGTGGCCGACGTCAAGAGTGAAGTCAATCGCTCTATGGAGCTGGACGAACTCAAGAAGATGAAGGACAGCGTCGAAGGCGCAGCTCGGGACGTCGAGAGTTCGATGCAGACCAGCGCCAGCGACTTTGAAAAAACATGGGCCGAAACCACCAACTTGGACGCTGACAACGCCAACGACGCCCCCGGCATGATCAGTGTTCCGGAGTACCGACATCCTGGGAAAAACTGGCGACTCAAGCAGGGAGCCACCCCACAATGGTTCAAAGCGCGCTCAGGCGTGAGAACCAAGGCGCTCTCCGGCGCGGCCCGCGTGGCACGTTACCGGCCAAAGTCGCGTGTTATTTCCCATGGCTAGCCCATGCTTTCCTTTATTTTTGACCGAGCCTTGGGCCTTGTTGTCCTTGGCGCCACGTCTGACCTGCAGGGCTTGACTTTTTCATGAGCGATTCGCAATCCGACAAACCTGACGAACTCGCAGGCACCGAACAACCTTTTGTCCAGCACCTGATGGAGCTGCGCGACCGGATGATCAAAGCGGTCATTGCCATTGGTGTTGCGGCGGCTGCGCTGGCCTTGTTTCCTGGCCCCGGTGCGCTGTATGACATCATGGCTTCGCCGCTGATTGCCAGCCTGCCCAAGGGCGCGACTTTGATCGCCACCAATGTGATCTCGCCTTTCGTGGTGCCGATCAAGATCTTGTTCATGTCCGCGTTCATGATCGCCTTGCCGGTGGTCTTGTTCCAAGTCTGGGCTTTCGTGGCGCCTGGGCTTTATGCACACGAGAAAAAACTGGTGATGCCCCTGGTGGTGTCGAGCACCTTGCTGTTTTTCATCGGCGTGGCTTTTTGCTACTACTTTGTCTTCGGCCATGTGTTCGCTTTCATCCAGAGCTTTGCGCCCAAGTCGATCACCGCCGCGCCTGACATCGAGGAATACCTTAACTTTGTCATCGGCATGTTCTTGGCTTTCGGGCTGGCCTTTGAAGTGCCGATTGCGGTCATTTTGCTGGTCCGCATGGGTGTTCTCTCGATCGCCCAGTTGCGCGAGTACCGCGGTTATTTCTGGGTCATCGCCGCGGTCGGCACGGCTTTGGTGACACCGCCCGATGCAGGCTCGATGTTGATGCTGTTAGGCGTTGTCGGCGCTTTGTACGAAGTCGGTATTGTGGCGGCTCAAATGTTCGTCAAGCACAGCAAAGCGCCAGATGCAGACGCTGAGGCTGACAAGGAAAAAGACAAGCCCTGAGCTTTCAGTGCGCTGATGGCTGCCTTGACTTAGCTTTTTAGCACTTCAGCACTTCAACGCGGCAAGGCTGGCCGCTGACGGATGCTCGGGGTTACCGCCACATCTAAGCTGGCGTCGCGGCGCTGTACCTTCAGGGCGGCACTCACCCCAGGTTTGAGCGCCGCCACCGCGCCGAGCAATTCGGCGACGTTGCTGACCGGCTTGTTGGCCACCGCGGTGATGACATCGCCAGGGCGAATGCCGGCGGCTGCGGCCGGGCCGTTTTGCAGCACACCGGTGATGATGACGCCACTTTTGGCCGTGAGGTTGAAGGTTTGTGCCAGTTCAGCATTCAGCTCTTGGGGCTCGACACCAATCCAGCCGCGGGTGACCTGTCCGTCCCTGACGATGCTTTCTAGTACTTGGCGGGCGGTCGACACCGGAATGGCAAAGCCGATGCCCATAGAGCCGCCTGAGCGCGAATAAATCGCCGTGTTGATGCCCAGCAAGCGGCCTTGCGTGTCGACCAGTGCGCCGCCTGAATTGCCTGGGTTGATGGCCGCATCGGTCTGAATGAAATTCTCAAACACGTTGATGCCGAGCTGACTCCGACCCAGGGCGCTGATGATGCCGCTGGTGACGGTTTGCCCGACACCGAAGGGGTTGCCAATGGCTAGCACCTGATCACCAATCTCAAGGCTATCTGAGCTCCCCAGCACGATGACTGGCAATTTGTCGAGTTCGATCTTCAGAATGGCGAGGTCGGTTTCTGGATCGGTACCGATGACTTTGGCTTTGGCTCTGCGTGAATCAATCAGAATGACTTCGATTTCGTCAGCACCCTCAACCACATGGTTGTTGGTGAGGATGTAGCCGCTGGGGCTGACGATGACGCCACTGCCGAGTCCGACCTGTGTTTCGTTGCGGACTTGATCGCCAAAAAAGAAGCGGAACCAAGGGTCTTCGGTGTTCGGTGAGCGGGTGGCGACTTTGCTGGCGCTGATGCTGACGACCGCCCCAGACGCCGCTTTAGCAGCCGCACTGAAACTGCCGGGCGCACCGCCGGCTATTTTGGCTGTGCTGCCAGCCGGTGCTTCGATCACGGTCACCGAGCCGAAACGACTGCCGCGTTCTAGCCATTGTGGTTTCAGGCTGACAACCACAAAATAAACCGCCAGCAGGACGGTGACAACCTGCGAAAATAAAAGCCAAGATCTGCGCATGGTGGTGATGACCCAATCATCAGGAAAAAAGGAAAAAACAGCTACAGCGACAGTCTGAAGCTGCCACGGCAAGCTCTGATTTTGACTGATTGACCGCGTGATCTGCAGCGCAGCCGCAAAATGGCCATTCGCGAGATGATCGCACTGATAATTTGGGGGTGCCGCGTGGTCACTTGTCGCGCTGCTAAAAGCCTGTCAAAACCGGTCAAAAGGATGTCAAACGATGAAGAATGCCACGACAGCGGCTTCCCCTCAAGCCTTGGACGGCGTCACCAGAGCTGAGCTGCTGGGAGCTTTCAACAAGCTGCTGCAGCCCGAGCGCTTCAAGGACTACGGGCCGAATGGCCTGCAAGTTGAAGGCAAGGCGAAGGTGCGGCGCATCGTCTCCGGCGTGACAGCCAGTCTGGCGCTGATTGAGGCTGCGGTGGCCTGGCAAGCAGACGCGATTTTTGTGCACCATGGGCTTTTCTGGCGCGGTCAAGACGGTCGGGTCACGGGCTGGATGAAGCAGCGGCTGGCCTTGTTGCTGGCGCATGACATCAATCTTTACGCCTATCACCTGCCACTCGACGCGCACCCAGAGCTGGGCAACAACGCGCAGCTGGGCCGGCTTCTCGGCCTGAGTCCCCACGAAGGTGAGGCAGGTCGTTTCGGCGAGTCGGGGTTGGGCTTTATGGGTCGCCGCTTGGATGGTGATGCATTCGCCAGCGCTGACAGTTTGGCCAGCCATGTCTCTGCCGTGTTAGGGCGACAGGTGGTGCTGGTAGAACGAGAGCGGCCAGCCGGCCAAACGGCCGCAATCCACCATATTGCTTGGTGCACCGGCGGTGCGCAAAGTTACTTCGAAGCAGCGATCGAGGCCGGCGCCGATGTGTTCATCACCGGTGAAATGTCCGAGCCGCAGGCCCACTATGCCCGTGAGATGGGCGTGGCCTATATCGCTTGCGGCCACCACGCCTCGGAGCGCTACGGCGCGCCAGCAGTGGCCGCTCATGTGGCGGCGCAACACGGCTTACTGCATCGGTTCATCGATATCGACAATCCAGCATGAAGACTGAACTTCCATTCCTGATCACCATGGGCGATGCCGCGGGCATTGGCCCGGAAATCATTGCCAAAGCCTTTGCAGAAGCGCCTGAAGACATGGCCGGCTGCATCGTGGTGGGTGACGTGGCTGTCATGCGACTGGCGGCGCAACTGGCAGCCGCTGGGCGCAACAAGCCTGTTCAGGCGGTTGCCGAGCTGGCGAGTCTGGCCGACATGGTGAGCGTGCCGCCGCATTGCATAGGTGTCTGGCAAGGCTGCACGTTGGCAGCGCCACCGGTCTACGGGCAGATCAGCGCTGAGTCGGGTCGGGCCGCTGCGGAGTGCATCGTCGCCGCCGCGCAGGCCGTGTTGTCGGGTCAGGCGCGCGGCATGGTGACGGCGCCGATTAACAAAGAAGCGCTGGCGGTCGCGGGTGGCGAGTACGCCCGTTTTCCCGGCCACACCGAAATGCTGCAAGCGCAAGCCGCCGCCTTTCTCGGCAAGCCTGTGGTGCAAGTACCGGTTCGCATGATGTTGGCTAACCCCGAGCTCAAAACCGTGTTGGTCAGCATCCATGTGTCGCTGCGTGAGGCGATTGAGGCGGTGCGTTTTGAGACGGTGTTGGAGACACTGCAGATCACCCATGCCGCGCTGAGTCAGGTGCTGGGCCGAGCGCCGAAGATCGGTGTCGCCGGTTTGAATCCGCACGCTGGCGAAGGCGGTCTTTTTGGCCGTGAAGAAATCGAGATCATTGCGCCGGCCATCGCGGCGGCGCGAGTCGCTGGCATTCAGGCCAGTGGGCCTTTTGCCCCCGACACCGTCTTCATGCGGGCCCGCGCCAAAGACGGACAAGCGGGCGAATTTGATGTGGTGTTGGCGATGTATCACGACCAAGGCCTTATCCCGGTCAAGTACATGGGCGTGGAGCAAGGCGTCAACGTCACGCTGGGTTTGCCGCTGCTGCGCACCAGTCCAGACCACGGCACGGCTTTCGACATTGCCGGCACCGGCCAAGCCGATCCGGCCAGCCTGCTGGCGGCGATTCGCATGGCGCGTTCAATGGCGTATTGACAGCGTTTTATTGGCGTTTCAAGCTGTCACGAATTTCCCGCAAAAGCACGACATCTTCAGGCGTGACAGCCGCTACGACAGGCGCTTGCACTTGTGCTTTTTTCAAGCGGTTGATTTGCTTGATCATGAAGAAAATAATGAACGCCAAAATAGTGAAATTAACCGCGACCGTGATGAAGTTGCCGTAAGCTAGAACCGGAATACCGGCTTCTTTGAGACCGTCCAGCGTGCGGGCAACGCCAAGAGGGACGTCACCCAGCACCAGAAAAAGGCTCGAAAAATCGAGCTTTCCGACCACCGCACCAATGACCGGCATGATCAGGTCCCTCACCACCGAATCGACGATCTTTCCGAAGGCTGCGCCGATGATGACGCCGACCGCCAGGTCGATCACATTGCCTTTGATGGCAAACTCTTTGAACTCTTGCATCACGCTCATGGGGTACCTTTTCATGGGTTAAAAATCCAGCGGCGCCTACCGCACTGACAGTGAATTGTGGTGTGTTGTCCGTGAAGACAACGGCCTTAAGTGTCAGTTTTTGTGTAGGAGTAGGGTGTCAGGCGAGGTCCGGTAACGAGCGGCCTAGCGATTCGTTCGTCAGGAGGAAATTCCCATTCAGCGCTCCGCTACAATGCCGGGTTGACCAAATTAAGCCTTTTTCAAGCGAGTTCTTGAAGGAATCTCATGACCCAAGCGAGCGATAAATCAAGCGTTGCGGCACCTGCTGGTGCCGCAGTCGATCATCAAAAAAGAAACTGGATCGTTGCCACGTGTGCCGTTGGTGGCGTCGGTGTCGCGGCTGTTGCCGTGCCTTTTGTGAGTACTTTCCAGCCGTCTGAGCGTGCCAAAGCCGCCGGCGCTGCGGTCGAGGTGGACATTGCCGCTTTAAAGCCGGGCGAAAAATTGACGGTCGAATGGCGCGGCAAGCCGGTTTGGATCATCAAGCGCACGCCTGCTCAGCTGGCTGCTTTGAGCGAAGATGAAGATCAGTTAGCCGACCCTAACTCCGAGCGCAAGCCAGACGAGTTGACGCCAACTTACGCGCGCAACCCGAATCGTTCGATCAAGCCTGAAATCATGGTCGCGGTGGGTATTTGCTCGCACCTGGGTTGCTCGCCGGTGGACAAATTCCAACCGGGCGCGCAACCTTCCTTGCCGGATGACTGGCAAGGTGGTTTTTTGTGCCCTTGCCACGGTTCGACCTTCGACATGGCCGGACGCGTCTACAAAAACAAGCCCGCACCTGATAATCTGGAGGTGCCTCCCCACATGTACCTGTCTGAAAACCGGGTGCTGATTGGCGAAGATAAAAAGGCCTGAAGCTTGTCAGAGCCTTTCCACCTATCGTCGTGGACTGGCTCATAACTGAGTAGGAACTGTTATGGCTGAATTCAAAGAAATTTCCCCCGACGCGCCCGTAGGCGCCAAGCTGCTGAACTGGGTTGACAACCGTTTCCCGGCCAGCGCGCTGTACAAACAGCACGTTAGCGAGTACTACGCACCCAAAAATCTAAATTTTTGGTACGTCTTTGGTGCTTTAGCGCTTTTGATTCTGGTGATTCAAATTGTCACTGGCATCTTTTTGACGATGCATTACAAGCCGGACGCCGCTTTGGCTTTCGCTTCGGTCGAATACATCATGCGCGACGTCCCTTGGGGTTGGCTGATTCGCTACATGCACTCGACTGGCGCCAGCGCATTTTTCATCGTCGTGTACCTGCATATGTTTCGTGGTTTGATGTACGGCAGTTACCGCAAACCGCGCGAGCTGATCTGGATTTTCGGTTGCGCTATTTTCTTAGCGCTGATGGCCGAAGCCTTCATGGGTTATCTACTGCCTTGGGGCCAGATGAGCTACTGGGGTGCTCAGGTGATCGTCAACTTGTTTGCGGCCATTCCGTTCATCGGCCCTGATCTGGCGCTGCTGATCCGCGGCGACTTCGTGGTTGGTGATGCCACCTTGAACCGCTTCTTTGCCTTCCACGTGATTGCTGTGCCTCTGGTGCTGCTGGGTCTGGTGGTGGCGCATTTGATCGCGCTGCATGAAGTGGGCTCGAACAACCCAGACGGCGTTGAAATCAAAGCTCACAAGGACGCTAATGGGATACCACTCGATGGCATTCCGTTTCATCCCTATTGCACGGTGCACGACATTTTTGCCGTTGGTGTGTTCTTGATGATCTTCACCTCAGTCATCTTCTTCGCACCTGAAGCGGGCGGCTACTTCTTGGAGTACAACAACTTCATCCCGGCTGATTCACTGAAAACGCCGTCGCACATCGCACCGGTTTGGTATTTCACGCCGTTCTACTCGATGCTGCGCGCCATCACCGGCCAGATGATGTACGCCTTGGTGGCTTGCGTTGCTGTGGCCGCGGCCCTGACTGTCATCAAAGGCCGTGTGGCTGTTTGGCTCAAAGCTGCTGTCGCCGTGTTGGCGCTCTTGCTGGCGGCTTCCATGATGGTGATCGATGCCAAGTTCTGGGGTGTTGTGGTCATGGGTGGTGCTGTGATCATCTTGTTCTTCCTGCCTTGGCTGGACAACAGCGAAGTCAAGTCGATTCGTTACCGTCCCGATTGGCATAAATACCTTTACGCCATTTTTGTGGTTAATTTCGTCGTGTTGGGCTACTTGGGCATCAAGGCGCCTTCCGCCATCAACGAGCGCGTCTCGCAAATCGGCACCTTGTTCTACTTCGGCTTTTTCTTGCTGATGCCTTGGTGGAGCCGACTCGGCACGTTCAAGCCCGTGCCTGATCGCGTGACCTTCACTGCCCACTGATCCGGAGATTCAGACCATGAATAAATTCAAACAACTGGCGCTGGGTCTTCTGGCCTCTTTGGTATTGGCCAGCGGTGCCCATGCGGCAGCGGGCGGCATTGCTTGGGACAAAGCACCCAACAAAACCAATGACCTCGCTGCCCTGCAACACGGCTCCAAGCTCTTCGTCAACTACTGCTTGAACTGCCATGCAGCAGCCTTCATGCGCTACAACCGGCTGACCGACATCGGCTTGACCGAGCAGCAGATCAAAGACAACTTGCTGTTCGCCACAGACAATGTCGGCGAAACCATGAAAATCGCGATGACCGCCAAGCAGGGCAAAGACTGGTTCGGCGGCAACCCGCCTGACCTGACCGTCATCGCGCGTTCACGTGCAGGTTCGCAAGGTTCGGGTGCCGATTATCTTTACACTTACTTGCGCACTTACTACCGCGACGACACCAAGGCCACTGGCTGGAACAACTTGGCTTACCCTGGTGTGGCTATGCCGCACGTGCTGTGGGAAATGCAAGGCGTGCGCGAGCCGCAGTACGACACCCACAACAGCCATGGTCATGACGTCCAAGTCTTCAAAGGCTGGAAGCAAGTCAGCCCTGGCACGATGACGCCGTTGCAATTCGACCAGTCCATGTCTGACTTGGTGGGTTATTTGCAGTGGATGGGCGAGCCAGCCCAAAACACCCGTGTGCGCATTGGCGTCTGGGTGCTGTTGTTTCTCGGTATGTTCACCTTCATCGCTTGGCGTCTGAACGCTGCGTTCTGGAAAGACATCAAGTAATTTTTTCGCAGGGCAGCAATGCCCCGCACCTTTTGGAGTGGCGGGCCCAAGTCTTTATGACTTGACGTCTCCCACTCCTTTTGTACCCAGGAGTCCCCCCGCCATGATGGTCCTTTACTCAGGCACAACCTGCCCCTTTTCACATCGTTGCCGCTTTGTGTTGTTCGAAAAAGGCATGGACTTTGAAATCCGCGACGTTGACCTGTACAACAAGCCGGAAGATATCAATGTCATGAACCCGTATGGCCAAGTGCCGATTTTGGTCGAGCGCGACCTGATCTTGTACGAATCAAACATCATCAATGAATACATTGACGAGCGTTTCCCGCACCCACAACTCATGCCCGGCGACCCAGTCGACCGCGCCCGCGTCCGTCTGTTCTTGCTGAACTTCGAAAAAGAACTGTTCGTTCACGTTGGCACGCTCGAATCGCGCGCCACCAAAGGCAATGAGAAAGTGCTTGAAAAAGCCCGCTCCCATGTGCGCGATCGTCTGACGCAGTTGGCCCCGGTGTTCTTGAAAAACAAGTACATGCTCGGCGACAACTTTTCCATGCTCGACGTGGCGATTGCACCGCTGCTCTGGCGTCTGGACTACTACGGCATTGACTTGTCGAAAAACGCGGCACCACTGCTCAAGTACGCTGAACGCATCTTCTCGCGTCCGGCCTACATTGAAGCACTGACGCCGTCCGAAAAAGTCATGCGCAAGTAATTGCAGAAGAAGAAGAAGACGCTTTGGCTGAATTCATGAATGCGCTGGACGCGACCTCGACACGCCCGTATCTGATACGGGCGCTGTATGAATGGTGCACTGACAACGGCTTCACGCCTTATGTGGCCGTGCTCGTTGACGACACCGTGCAAGTGCCGCGTGAATACGTCAAGAACAACGAGATCGTTTTGAACATCAGCATGGGTGCGACCAGTTCGCTCAAATTGGGCAACGACTTCATTGAGTTCAAAGCGCGCTTTGGTGGCAGTGCCCGTGAAATTCACGTGCCCATCGGCCGCGTGATTGCCATCTACGCCCGTGAAAACGGACAAGGCATGGCGTTCCCTGGGCCGGTGCCATCTAAGGCGGGCAGCGCACCCACGGATGCCGCTGAAGTCATGACTGAAGCTGCGCTGTCCTTGGCGCCGTCACCGTCTGCGCAAGACGGCAACAAGCCGTTTAAGTTGGTGCCGGACGATGGTCCGGCTGAACCACCAAAAAAACCTGCAGGCAAGCGGCCAATACTCAAAAGCGTGAAGTAAAATACACCCCGTTGCCGCTTTAGCTCAGTTGGTAGAGCAACCGCCTTGTAAGC
>JABMMH010000429.1 GCA_013205645.1 Polaromonas sp.
CCTTTGCAGTGGCCGATTTCGCTCAGCATTTCCAAGTCGAACCGGGTGCGTTGCTCAATGCGCTGGGCCTCGACCAACTTGCCTTCGCTGATGAACTGCTTGACGCGCTCCACCAGCTCCAGCTTGATGGTTTCCACCGCAATCAAGACTTTGTCGCGTGGCGTCACGTAATGGCTTTTCGGGTAAACCACAAAGCGTGGAATTTTTTGCCGAATGCGTCCGGTCAGCGGATCAAACAGCTGCAGGGATTCGATCTCGTCGTCAAACAGTTCAATCCGAATGGCCAATTCAGAGTGCTCCGCCGGGAAAACGTCGATCACATCACCGCGCACCCGGAACGTACCACGTGCAAAGTCTTGGTCATTGCGGCTGTACTGCATACGGATCAGGCGCGCAATCACGTCGCGCTGACCCATCTTGTCACCGAGCCGCGCAATGAAGCGCATCTCCGTATAAGACTCTGGCGCGCCGATGCCGTAAATCGCACTGACGGTGGCAACAATGATGGTGTCGCGCCGCTCCAGCACGCTCTTGGTAGCAGACAGCCGCATCTGCTCAATGTGCTCATTGATGGCGGAGTCTTTTTCGATGAACAAATCGCGCTGCGGCACGTAGGCTTCAGGCTGGTAATAGTCGTAGTAGCTGACGAAATACTCAACGGCGTTCTTTGGGAAAAACTCGCGGAACTCGCTGTACAACTGCGCCGCCAGCGTCTTGTTAGGCGCAAACACAATGGCTGGCCGACCCATTTGTGCGATCACATTGGCCATGGTGAATGTCTTGCCCGAACCGGTGACGCCCAACAAGGTCTGGAACACTTCGCCGTCGTTGATCCCCTCGACCAATTGCGCAATAGCGGCCGGCTGGTCGCCCGCCGGTTCATAGGGCATGAACAGCTCAAACGGCGATCCCGGAAAGCTCACAAAGTGGCCTGGCAAGGCCGCTTCTACCGACGCATTGGCCGGCGCATCCACAACTTCATTGACTTCTTGCATAAACCTCAATCCAAGCCCGTTAAAATTCCGGCTAATCAAACAGGATACGACATTCCATGGCGGCGCGAAAAGATCGCCCCAAAGCCCCGGCCTGTCCAAGCAGCTTCGTTATTTTTCAAAGGATTTCTCCATGTCTTTGTTCAGCGCCGTCGAAATGGCAGCACGCGACCCGATTCTCGGACTCATTGAGCAGTTCAATGCCGACACCAACCCGGCCAAGGTCAATCTGGGCGTCGGCGTCTATTACGACGACAACGGCAAACTGCCACTGCTCGAGTGTGTGAAAGCCGCTGAAAAGCTGATGGCCGATGAGCCTAAGCCACGCGCTTACTTGCCGATTGACGGCATCGCCGCCTACGACGCTGCTGTCAAGAGCCTGGTATTTGGGGCTGACAGCGAACCTGTCAAGAGCGGCCGGGTGGCAACCGTGCAAGGTATTGGTGGCACTGGCGGCCTGAAAGTCGGCGCTGATTTCTTGAAGCGCCTGAACCCCAAAGCCAAATTGCTGATCAGCGACCCGAGCTGGGAAAACCACCGCGCGCTGTTCACCAACGCCGGCTTTGAAGTTGACACCTACCCTTACTACGATGCCGCCAACCGCGGCATCAACTTCGCCGGCATGCTGGCCGCACTCAAAGCGGCAACGCCAGGCACCGTCGTGGTGCTGCACGCTTGCTGCCACAACCCGACCGGTTACGACATCACGCCAGCCCAGTGGGACGAGGTCATTGCCGTGATGAAAGCTGGCGAACTGGTCACCTTCCTCGACATGGCTTACCAAGGCTTTGGCCACGGCATCACCGAAGACGGCGCTGTCATTGGCAAATTCGTCGCCGCTGGCCTGGATTTTTTCGTCTCGACCTCTTTCTCCAAAAGCTTCAGCCTGTATGGCGAGCGCGTCGGCGCCCTGAGCGTGTTGTGCGCGAGCAAAGAAGAAGCCGAGCGCGTGTTGAGCCAGCTGAAAATCGTCATTCGCACCAACTACAGCAACCCGCCGATTCACGGTGGTGCGGTGGTCGCTGCTGTGCTGAACACCCCTACCCTGCGCGCCCAATGGGAGCTGGAGCTGGCCGTCATGCGCGAACGCATCAAAGAAATGCGCACCTTGTTGGTTGAAAAACTCAAAGCCGCTGGCGTCAAGCAAGACATGAGTTTCATCACCAGCCAAATCGGCATGTTCAGCTACTCAGGCCTGACCAAAGACCAAATGGTCCGTCTGCGCAATGAGTTCGCTGTGTATGGCACCGACACCGGCCGCATGTGCGTTGCTGCGTTGAACACCAAAAACATCGACTACGTCTGCGCGTCGATTGCCAAGGTGATCTAACTCAAGCTTCGCCCCAGATCATCGAGCGCATGGAGATCGACGCCAGCTGAAAACTGGTGTTGAAAAACTTCACCCGCTCGCCTGGGTCCACAACGCCTGCTGCATACAACAAAGGCAGCAAGTGCTCGTAGGTCGGGTGGGCCATGGTCGTCAGACTGCCGAGCTTCTGGAAATTCTGCAGCGCATCGAGTCGCCCTTGCTGCACATAACCACCCATGGTTTGGTCAAACTCCAGCGCCCAGTCATAAGCTTGGCTTGAGGCCGCACCGCGCTGCGCTTGCTGCAGGTTGTGCACCACGTTGCCACTGGCCACAATCAACACGCCACGCCGCCGCAAGGCCTTGAGCTGACGGGCTAACGCGTAGTGGTCGCTGGGTGCACGGCTGTAGTCCATGCTGAGTTGCACCACCGGCACATCAGCCTTCGGGAACATCGGTTTGAGGACGGACCACGCACCATGGTCTAAACCCCAACTGGTGTCCAAACCCAAAGGCAAAGACATGCGCTGACGCACCGCCCGGCTGATTTCAGACGCCGCTTCGGGCG
>JABMMH010000430.1 GCA_013205645.1 Polaromonas sp.
GAGAGTTGAAGCAGCCGAATGGATTGTTGCAACTGTGGCGTGAGCGCCAAGTGCTGGGACATCCGAAGTGAAAGGCTTTGCTTCATTTTTGTACAGCCATCACATTCGGAAGTGTTCGCCTAAGTACACGCGTCGAACATCGGCATTGTTGACGATGTCTTGTGGTGTACCTTGTGCCAGCACGCGGCCTTCGCTGATGATGTAAGCGTGGTCGCAAATGCCCAAGGTTTCGCGCACGTTGTGGTCGGTGATGAGCACGCCAATGCCGCGCGCCTTCAGGAACCCGATGATGCGCTGAATTTCAATGACGGCGATCGGATCGATGCCGGCGAATGGTTCGTCCAACAAAATAAAGCGTGGCTGGGTAGCGAGGGCACGGGCGATTTCGACGCGGCGGCGTTCACCGCCAGACAGTGCTGGCGCAGGCGAGTCGCGCAAATGCTCGACCCGCAACTCTTGCAGCAAGCTGTCGGTGCGCTGGCGAATCTCGGCTTCGCTTAGTGGTTTGCCAGCAGCATCAACCTGCAGCTCCAGCACGGCGCGCACATTTTGCTCAACCGTGAGTTTGCGAAAGATCGACGCCTCCTGCGGCAAATAGCTCAGGCCGAGCCGGGCGCGCCGGTGAATCGGCATGCGTTCGACCGCTTGGCCGTCAATGCTGATCTGGCCGGCGTCAGCCCGTACCAAGCCAACGATCATGTAGAACGAAGTGGTCTTGCCAGCGCCGTTCGGGCCCAGCAGACCG
This sequence comes from Polaromonas sp., assembly GCA_013205645.1. GTDB lineage: Bacteria > Pseudomonadota > Gammaproteobacteria > Burkholderiales > Burkholderiaceae_C > Polaromonas. Next base: position 746 of record JABMMH010000430.1, read on the forward strand.
ACCACTTCGCCGCTTTGCACAGCAAGCGAAACGTCCTTGACGACCTTGCGGCTACCGTATGATTTTTGCAGTCCTTGCGCTACGAGGCGACTGGGCGTGAGGGCTTGCTTGGGGTCCAGATCCATCAGGGAATTCTTACTTTTTGTCGATGCTCAGCGTGGTGCTGGGGCGCAGACCGGGGGATGGGACGGGATTGACCGTTGCGGCAGGCTTCGCAGCCGAGGCCGCACCCGCCGCGGCCGGTGCTGGCGCGCGGGGTGCCAACAAGGCGCGCACACGCCCGCTTGGGTTGGACGCGGTTCGGACGGGCTGGGCACTGCCGTCGACCGTGAAAACATCGGTGGTGTTCTCGTAGCGAATCAGTGCGCCGTTCGACTCATCTGCCAGCTTGCCACCCACATAGCGACGCAGCACGGCCTTGCGGATGAACTTGACGTTGTCGGCTTGGCTGTCGTACTCGATGCGTTCGCCTTCGCCTTCAATGACCTCATCGACACCGTCGCGCTTGCTGCGGTAATACGCCAGTTTGCCGGGCTCCGCGATGACCACGGCCTGCTGATAGCCCTGAGCATCTTGAAACACATCGACGCGGGCGCCCCGAATGAGGATACTGCCTTTGGTGATGATGACGTTGCCCGTGAAAATACTGCTCTGCTTGAGGTCGTCATAGCGCAGGGCATCCGACTCAGCGTTCATGGGCATGTCGCGGTCGGCTTTTTCAGCCATCGCCGGAAGCGCCGTCAGCAGGGCCAAAGTCAACAGCAGGGAGGGGAAGTAGTTCATAAGGGCACGAATCTTGCTGAGTGTTAACTTCTGATTGTAGCCAGCACACACCCTTGCGTCTGCCCTGCCCCGATAAAAAGCCGCCTGTTACAAAGCACCAGGCGGCTTTTCTTGGCTGCCGTTAGCGCTTTATTTGCTCTTGCGGGCCAGCGTGATCAGATGGTCAGCAACCGACAGCGCACGCTCCATGGTGCCAGCCAAAGAACCCGAGGTGTAGTAACGGCCGGCCACGCCCAAGGCCGGCACGCCGTCCACCTTGAAGGCGTCTTGCAACTGCGTCGCTTTACGGGCTTTCATGTTGACCGGGAAGGAGTTGTAGAGCTCGCTGAACTTGGCTTTGTTGAGACCTTGTTTTTCAGCCCAAGTGGCCACCAGCTCAGCCGTGTTGAGCGCCTGCTTTTCAACGTGAATCGCGTGGAAGACCTTTTTGTGCAGCGCATCGACCTTGCCCAAGGCTTCCAGCACGTAATACAGGCGCTGCTGCGGCTCGAAATCAGGTCGGAATGAAACCGGAACGCGGCGCACCACGACATCTTTGGCCGCCCTTTTAGCCCACGCGTCGAACTGTGGCTCAAAGACGTTGCAATGCGGGCAGCTGTACCAAAAGAACTCGACCACTTCGATTTGGCCGGCAGCGGCTTCGACCGGTGCTGGCTTGTCCAGCAGCAAATAATCGGTGCCCTCGGCGAGCGGCTTGCCTTGGGCTTGGGCCGTCAGGGGCAGTGCGACCGTCAGACCTGTCAAGGTGGCAGCAGACAAAGCGGCTTGAGAAAAATCACGACGTTGCATCAATGTGTCATCCTTGTTGAGTGGGGTTATTTTTGAACGCGTACCAGCGCGGCTTCGACGCCGCCGCTGTCAAGTCGAGTTTTGGCTTTGTCGGCATCGTCTTTTTTGTCAAACGGACCCAGTCGAACGCGGTAGACCACACGGCCCGACTGCTCGCGCTCGCTGACACGGGCCATCAAGCCCATCAACGCCACCTTGGCGCGTTGTTGCTCGGCATCTTCAGGCGTGCGAAAAGCACCGGCCTGGACAAAGTAATTGAAAGGGTCAGCCCCGGCGGCTGGTGCTGCCGCAGGCGTCACCGGCGGCGACAAGGCCGGCAGTGACATCGGCGGCGGAGCGGCGGCAGGCCCGGCTGCGGCGTCAACTTTGGCTCGAGCCAAGTCGCCCAAAGGATCAGCCGAAGGGCCGGCAGCTGGTGCGGCTTCGGCAGGTACAGGTTTGACCACCGGCCGATTGGCCAACCCAGTGTTGGGATCCCAGTCGCGATTTCTTTGAGCTTCAGCGGCTTCGTTTTCTGCCGCGCGCGGGGGCGTCTTGTTCATGAAGGGCATCGGCACCTTGGTGATGTAGACCGCCACGGCCAATGCCGCACCCAGTCCGATCAGGGCGCCCAGAATGAAACCCAAAAGGGTTCCGCCGCGTTGCTTTTTCATAGTGAGATTCTTTACATTTTGGCTGGGGCGCTAACGCCCAGCACTTGCAAACCATTGTGCAACACCTGACGCGTCGCGGCCACCAGCGCCAGCCTTGCCAGCTTGACATCTTCGTCATCGACCAAGATGCGCTCGGCGTCGTAGTAGCTGTGGTAGTTGGCCGCCAATTCGCGCAGGTAAAAGGCCACGTCATGCGGCGCAAAACCGCTGGCGGCATTGCTCAGCATGTCTGGGTATTTGGCCAGCAGCAACATCAACGATTGGGCTTGTGGGCTGTCCAGCGGCGAGAGATCAACGTCGAGCAACTCGTCTGCAATCGCCAACACGCGCTCGGCCCTGAACTGCTGTTCGTCTTGCCCGCTTGGCAGCAAGCTTTTGATGTCTTCGTCGTCGAGGCTCGCATGCCGTAACAGCACCGAGCAAATACGCGCGTGGGCGTATTGCACGTAGTAGACCGGGTTTTCGTTGTTCTTGGCCAGCGCCAAATCGATGTCAAAGACGTATTCGGTATCGGGCTTGCGACTCAGCAAAAAGAAACGCACAGCATCTTTGCTGGTCCACTCGATCAGGTCGCGCAGCGTGACGTAACTGCCCGCGCGTTTGGAGATTTTCACCTCCTCGCCGTGACGCACCACGCGCACCATGGTGTGCAGCACGTAGTCGGGATAGTTGGCCGGAATGCCGGCACCGGCGGCTTGCAGTCCGGCGCGCACGCGGGCAATCGTGCCGTGGTGGTCCATGCCCTGGATGTTGATGGCGCGGGTGTAGCCGCGTTCCCATTTGGCCAAGTGGTAGGCGACGTCGGGCACAAAGTAGGTGTAGCTGCCGTCGCTCTTTTTCATGACGCGGTCTTTGTCGTCACCATAGTCGGTCGACTTGAGCCACAGCGCGCCATCCAGCTCGTAGGTTTTGCCGGCGTCTTTCAGCTTGCCAACGGTCTGCTCAACCCGGCCCGAACTGTACAAGCTGGACTCCAAGTAATAGTTGTTGAAGCTGACCGAAAACGCTTTCAGGTCCAGGTCCTGCTCGTGGCGCAAGTAAGCCACGGCAAACTGACGAATCGCGTCGAGGTCTTCGATGTCGCCAGAGGCGGTGTATTCGCGGTCGTCTGAGCGCACGGTTTTTTGGGCCATGAAATCGCGTGCGATGTCGTCGATGTAGTCGCCGTTGTACGCCGGGTCTGGCCACAGGGGGTCACCGGGTTTGAGGCCTTTGGCGCGCGCTTGCGTGCTGGTGGCCAGCGTGTGGATTTGCACGCCAGCGTCGTTGTAATAGAACTCGCGGTAAACGTCCCAGCCTTGCGTCGCGTACAGGTTGCAAATCGCGTCGCCCAAAGCGGCTTGCCGGCCGTGGCCAACGTGCAGTGGCCCGGTCGGGTTGGCCGAGACAAACTCGACGATCATGCGCGGCTGAACGTCCGGGTGTTGCTGGCCATAGGCGCTGCCGCTGCGCAGCACTTCGCGCACGGTTTCTTGCTTGGCCGCAGGCTTCAGCCGGATGTTGAGAAAGCCCGGCCCGGCGATTTCAATCGCGTCGACCCAGCGCTCAAAAGCCGGCGCCTGCAGCAACACGGTGCGCAGATTCTCAGCCACTTGACGCGGGTTGAGCTTGAGGGGTTTGGCCAGTTGCATGGCAGCGGTGCAGGCCAAGTCACCATGGGCCGCCACTTTGGGCGACTCAAAAGCGGCTTTGTCGCCGGCACCGGGGGAGAGTTCTTCCAGCCCGGCAGCCAAAGCTGCGAGCAAGTCTTTTTTAATCGAGAGCATCCGCTGATTTTACGGTGAAGGCCGCCGGGTCAGCGGCGACCTTCACCTCACTTGCCTGAAGCCGTCAGCTTGGCAAACTTACCCATCACATGCTGAGTCCAATAAGCGATGTCGTATTGCTTGACATGTGCCAGCAGACTCTGCATGCGGGCGCGGCGTTCTTCTTCCGGCATGTCGATGGCCTTGTCGATGCCTTCGTCCATCGAGTCGCGGCTAAAGGGGTTGGCCAGCACCGCGTCTTTCAGCTCCATGGCGGAGCCGGCGAACTCAGACAACACCAGCACGCCCGGCTGGCCATTTTTAGCCGCCACGAACTCTTTGGCAACCAAGTTCAAGCCGTCACGCAATGGCGTGATCCAGGCGATGTCAGCCGCCCGGTAAGCACACACCACTTCTTCAAACGGCAGCGGCGTGGTCGACAGCATGATGGGCAGCCAGCTCATGGTTCCGAAGTGCCCGTTGATGCGGCCCACCAGTTGTTCAATCTTGCGCTGCTCGGCTTTGTAAACTTCCATGCCATCGGCGGCAGACACCGTCACCAGCAGCAGTTTGACGCGACCAATCAGCTCAGGCCGGCGGCGCAACAGTCGGTCAAAAGCGTCGAGCTGCTGGCGCGTGCCTTTGGCGTAATCCACCCGGCTGACCGAGACAATCACGATCTCGGAGTTCAGGTCACTGCGCATTTTTTCGGTGCAAGCCAAGCCAGCTTCGGACTCCACGGCGTCGATGATCCGATCTGGCGTGGTGCCAATCGGCCACGTGTCGATCAAAATGCTGCGCCCTTCGTAGTCCAGGCTGCTGGTCACCACGGGTTCGGACATGCCTTGACCACTGGTGCAAATCGCCTCGGGCACCGGCTCTTCGTGCCGAATGACGCCGCTGCGCAGACCTTGGGCCACGGCGCAGAAGTTCTGGCTGTAACGCGCCACATGAAAACCAATCATGTCGCAGTCCAACAAGCTGCCGAGAATCTCGTCACGCCACGGCATGACGTTGAAGACATCGGGACCTGGAAACGGCGTGTGGTGCATGAAGGCGATCTTCAGGTCGGGCCGCATCGCACGCACAAACTTCGGTACCAACCACAGGTTGTAGTCATGAATCCAGACCACGGCACCCTGCGCCGCTTGTTCGCAGGCGGCCTCGGCAAAGAGTCGGTTGACCTCCCTGAACATCGCCCAATCGGTGTTTTCTGTCGAGTACAGCCAAGGGAAGGAGTTGAGCACCGGCCACAGCGCTTCTTTTGACACCACGTGGTAAAACTGGTTGATCTGGGCGGCATCCAGCGGCAGTCGCACCACATCGTAGTCGCCGGTGCTCTCCTTCATGGTGATGCGGCGCTCAAATTTGCCTTTTTTGCCAACAGCGGCTTTTTTCCAAGCGACCCAAACGGCCTTGTCGACCTGGCTGAAAAAGCCCTTGATCGACGGGATGATGCCGTTCGGACTGCGCGGTTCACGCAGCAAAGGTTTGCCGTTTTCGATGACCTCTTCGTAAGGTTGGCGGTGATAGACAACGACCAGTTGGGTGTTCATTTTTTCAGTCCTTCAGTGAAAGCGGCGCAAGGCTTCAAGCACGCCTCCGGCGCCCTCCAACTCACTTTGATGCACATTGGTGAGGTCGGCAATAGCCGCGTTCAACAGGGGCTCACGATTGGCCACGGCCACGCCAGCCAGACCGGTCTGAAACAGCGACAAATCGTTCAGGGTGTCGCCGGCCACCAGCGTGCGCTCAGGTGACAAATTCAGCGCCTGCAGGGTACGCAGCAGGGTCGGGCCCTTTTGCACACCGCGCGGCAAGACATCGAAATACATGTTGTCCGACAGCAGCACGTCAAAGCCCAGTGGCGCAACAGCCTCGCGCGCCGCCAATGCCAGCGCCTCGTCGGTATAAAAGCAAGAAATGCGTCGACCTTCGATGTGCGGCTGGGGTTTCAGATGGGGGTGACTCTGCAGCACGGCGTGAACCCGCTCGCGGGCATCTGTCGGCCAGCAGCCATCGAACCAAGCTTCCATGCCTTCATGCGGCAGGTACTGCGGGCCGGTGTAAAAACTGGTGCCGACGTCGGCAATGATGTGGTCTGGCTGCAGCGGCAAACCGGTCAGCACATCTTGCATGGCCGTCAGGCTGCGACCGCTGGCGTAGATCAACACGATCTCGTCGCGCCGCGCGAGGATCCAGTCGTAGAGTTCGGCGCGCTGCGCGTCTGAGCCACCCAGAAAAGTACCGTCCAGATCAGTGGCGAGTATGGTTTTTTGCAAATTTAGCTCCTTGAGTCCCGTGGCAGGGCGACGAATGAAAGCGAAACGGTAGCCGACCGGGACGCGGCAGTCGGACGTCAACAGACTGAGCCCTAAAAATGAGACTCAATGCCGAAATAAAACTGGCGAAGAGAGCACTTTACCAACAGATACCAAAAATAGATGTAGGACAGGAGGCTGGAACACCCAAAGCATAAAACTTTTGAATGTATTCAGCGTGGCTCGGCACGTGGGGCGGCCCAAAACTCAGGCTGCCCGTAGCTGTGTTTCAGAAAGTCGATCCACAGCCGGACTCGCAGCGGCAGGTGCTTGCGCTGCGGGAACACGGCGAAAATGCCGTTGGCCGGCGCGTCAAAGTCTTGCAGCACAGCCACCAGCCGGCCCGCAGCGATCTCGGCCTCGACTTCCCACGTGCTGCGCCAGGCAATCCCGTAGCCAGCCAGGCACCAGTCGTGCAGCACTTGGCCGTCGGAGCAATCCAGTGGACCGCCGGGCTTGAGGTGCTGCAACTCGCCGTTGATGCGAAAAGCCCAACCGCGCGTTTGCGAGGCATCGCTGGACAGCGTCAAGCAGTCAAAACGCGCCAACTCCGAAGGCTGCTGCGGCGTGCCGTGGCGCCGCAGGTAGTCGGGCGTGGCCACGCACAAGCGCCGGTTGTCGGCCATGCGCACACTCACCAGCGACGAGTCCGGCATGTCGCCGACCCGTATCGCGCAATCAAAGCCCTCGCCAGCCAAGTCAACAACGCGGTCGCTCAGGTTGAGCGAGATGGTGACATCGGCGTGTTGCTCCCGAAAACGCGTCACCAAGGGTGCCACATGGCGACGCCCAAAGCCCGCCGGGGCGGTGATCCGCAGATGGCCGCTGGCCTTGACGCCGCCCGCCGAGACGCTGGCTTCAGCATTCGCCACATCCGTTAGAAGGCGCTGGCAGTCCTCCAGAAAAGCGCTGCCTTCATGCGTCAAACTGATGCGGCGTGTGGTGCGCACCAGCAACTTGACACCGAGCCGGCTTTCCAACGCGTCAAGCCGCCGACCCATGATGGCGGGTGCCACGCCCTCGGCTTTGGCTGCCGCCGTCAGACTGCCACGGGTGGCCACGGAGACAAAGGATTCGAGCTGCTTGAATTTGGCCATGCGCGATTATGTGCAATTTCAGTTGCAATCAAGCCATTTTTTGCCTCAATTACATCGGGTCAAACCCTTCCATCCAACGCCGTCTTCTCATTCTCAGGAAGGCTGTCGAACCGCCGACACAGCAGCGCGCAGCGCCAGTAAGTAACTGTCAACGCCAAAACCGCAAATCTGGCCTTTGACGATGTCAGCGAAGACCGAGACATGGCGGAAGGCTTCGCGGGCATGGATGTTGGACATGTGCAGCTCGACGATCGGGCAAGTCAAGATGGCCAGCGCGTCACGAATACCGTAGCTGTAATGCGTCCAAGCGCCGGCGTTGATCAACACCGCATCCACGCCATCGGCATAGCCTTGGTGAATGCGCTCGCACATATCGCCTTCGTTGTTGGTCTGGTAAAACTCGATCGTGGTGCCGAGTTCTTGGCCCAAGGCGGTGAGCGACGCATTGATTTCGTCCAACGTGATGGTGCCGTACTGGGCCGGGTCACGCTTGCCGAACATGTTGAGGTTGATGCCGTGCAGCATGAGAATTTTCATTTTTTTCCTTGTTTTCAATTTTCAGGCAGCGTAGCAGGCTTTTTCGATCCCTTTGATGGCCGCCACCAAGGTCTGATTCACCGGCGTCGGAATGCCGTGACGGACGCCCTGCTGCACCACCGCACCGTTGATGTAATCGATCTCGGTGACCGAGCCTTTTTCCAAACTTTGCAACATCGAGTTCTTGAACTCGAACGGCAAACCGGCCCCGGCCATGCGCCAAGCATCCACTGGCTCTTTGATGCTCAGACGCACACCACAAGCGCTCGCCACCGCCATCGCCTCGCTGACAGCCGCCACGGCGCAAGCCTCCAGCGCGGGTACTTGGTACAGCTCGCCGTAAGGCAGGCGAGTGATGCCGCTGAGCGCGCCAGTGGCCACATTGACCAGCAGCTTGTCCCAGATCGTGCCGATGATGTTGTCGCTCACCGTGGTGTCCAGCCCCGCCGCGTTGAAGGCGCCAGCAATGGCCTCGGCCCGCACACTGACAGTGCCGTCAAGCTCACCAATCACCGTCAGTTTGCCGCGCGTGCCCGCAATGACATGGCCCGGCGCGAGCTGCGTGCCGCCCACATACGTTTTGCCCGCCAGCAGCTTGTCGCGGCCAACGATCTCGGCCAGCACGTCTTCATGGCCCAAACCGTTTTGCAGCGACAGCACCACCGTCTGCGGCCCGACCAGTGAAACCGCCGAACGCATGGCATCTTCAGTGTGAAAGGATTTGACCAGTACGATCAACAGATCAGCCGGGCCGCTGGCGCTGTCAACGCCAGCCGCCGACGTGGCAGCGCGAACCAGCACCGTGCGGTCAACACCGTCGGTGCGCAGCATCAAGCCGCGCTGCGTCATGGCATCGACTTGCGCCGCGTTGCGATTGATCAGCCAAACTTCATGGCCAGCCTCAGTCAGGACGCCAC
>JABMMH010000052.1 GCA_013205645.1 Polaromonas sp.
AAGCGGTGTTGGCCAGCAAGGAAATCGCTGAAATGGTCAATGCGGCGATGGACGCCTTGCCTGAAGATCTACGGCAAGCGATCACCTTGCGTGAGATTGAAGGACTGACCTATGAAGAAATTGCAGATGCCATGAATTGCCCCATCGGAACCGTGCGGTCACGGATTTTCAGGGCCCGTGAAGCCATTTCTTCGAAGATCAAGCCCATGCTGGAGAACCAGTCGGGGAAACGCTGGTAATTACCGCTCTTTAAACTGAAATCTTGAACCCTCTTCGAATCTTATGAAGACAACTCTTTCCAATACCGATGTCGGCGAAAGTATGTCAGCGCTGGCTGATGGTGAACTGCGTGGCGATGCATTCGCCCAGACCATGGCTGCGTGCGAACAAGATCCAGCCTTGCTGACCAGCTGGCACGACTACCACCTGATCGGTGACGTGCTGCGATCGCCTGACTTGCGGGTGACATCCACGGCATCGCCATTTTTAACGCGTATACAAAGTCGACTCGCGCAAGAAACAGTGCAGCCAGCCGCGCCAACTGAGGTTTCGTTGCCGATGCCTGTAGCGTCTCAAGCGGCTGCCAACGACCCCGTCTTTCAATGGAAGATGCTGGCAGGCATGGCTTCCATGGCCGCAGTCGCCATGATGGTCTGGACGCTGGCTGTGCCTACATCTTCAACAGGTCCACAACTCGCGCAGAGCCCGGCGTCGACCGATTCCGTTTTGGTGGCCTCGCCGCAGGGCACCATCGTGCGCGATGCCCGACTTGAAGAGTTGCTGGCCGCGCACAAGCAAGTGGGTGGTAACTCTGCCCTGCAAATGCCGTCCGGATTTTTGCGCAATGCCACTTTTGAAACCTCGCCACATGCGCGTCGCTGAACGCTGCCGCCAAAGCACATGGTGCGGTCTGGCCTTGAGCCTGGTCTTGGCCAGTACGCTGTTCGCGCTGCCTGCTGCGGCGACACCTCCGGTTGGCGCGGCGCAGCAAGCGGCCGCTTCAACCGACAAGGTGGCTGAGCCGGCCAACATCACCGATTGGCTGATGCGCATGCACGAGGCCTCGCGCAAACGCTCCTACGTCGGTACCTTTGTGGTGTCGTCGGGCGCGGCCATGTCGAGCGCCCGCATCTGGCACGTTTGCCAAGGCGACCAGCAAGTCGAGCGGGTCGAGACACTGACGGGTCCGCCGCGTTCGGTGTACCGGCACAACAAACAAGTTCACACCTTCATGCCTGACGACAAGGTGATGCTCAGTGAAAGCCGTGAATCGCTGGGCATGTTTCCCGATTTACTGAAATCTGCAGACAGCGGCATTGCTGGCTTTTACACGGCTCAAGCGGTTGGCCATGAGCGGGTTGCTGGGATCAAGACCGACGTTGTCGAGTTGCGGCCAAAAGACAATTTGCGCTTTGCCTACCGCGTTTGGGCCGAAGAAAAAAGTGGCCTTGTGCTCAAGCTGCAAACGCTGAACGCTGAAGGCCAAGTGCTTGAGCAGGCGGCATTTTCTGAGTTGCAGCTCGACGTCCCATTGAAGATGGACAAGCTGTTGCAGATGATGGGAAAGACCGACGGCTATCGGGTTGAAAAAATAAAGCTGCGCAAAACCACTGCCGATGCAGAGGGCTGGTTGCTGAAGACACCCGTGGCGGGCTTCAATTCTGTTAGTTGCTACCAGCGACCGGCTACGAGCCGCGAGGTCGGTGGCCGATCTGAGCCCATGCAGTGGACTTTTTCGGATGGACTGGCCTCGGTCTCCTTGTTTGTCGAGCCTTACGACAAGCAGCACCATCAGCAAGAGTCGAGTCTGTCCATCGGTGCGACCCAAACCATCACCCGCCGCGTCGACGCTTACTGGCTGACCGCCATGGGCGAGGTGCCGCTGGCAACTTTGAAGCTGTTTGCTGCTGGCCTTGAACGCAAGCGCTAATGGCTCCAACTAAAGAACAGCTTTCGCTGCCTTTTTATCTTTTGAATGTTTTCCTGAAAGCCCATGATGCCTAACCTGAACCGAACTCCTCTGCGCTCTTATCTGTTGGCGGGCCTGCTGGCTTTGGGGCTGACTGGCACTGTTGTCCCGTTGCAGCCCGTCTGGGCACAAACCCGTGCATTGCCGGACTTCACCGATCTGGTCGATCAAGTCGGGCCTGCCGTGGTGAACATTCGCACGCTTGAAAAAGCCAAGGCACAGAGCAGCAGTAGCGGCGGCGGCACTGAAGAGCAGATGTTGGAGTTCTTCCGCCGCTTTGGTATTCCGGTGCCGCCCAACCTGCCGCGCTCGCCGCGTCCAGACCGCGGTCAACCGGAAGAAAACCAGCCGCGTGGTGTAGGCTCCGGTTTTATTTTGTCGGCCGATGGTTTTGTCATGACCAACGCCCATGTGGTCGAAGGTGCTGATGAGGTACTCGTCACGCTGGCTGACAAGCGTGAATTCAAGGCCAAGCTCATCGGCTCTGACAAGCGCACCGATGTGGCTGTTCTGAAAATTGAGGCGATAGGCTTGCCGACCGTGAAAATTGGCGATGCGAATCGCATTCGGGTGGGCGAATGGGTGATGGCCATCGGCACGCCCTATGGCCTTGAAAACACGGTCACCGCCGGTATTATCAGTGCACAAAAACGCGACACCGGAGACTACCTGCCGCTGATACAAACCGATGTTGCCATCAACCCTGGCAATTCTGGTGGGCCGCTGATCAACATGCGTGGTGAGGTGGTCGGCATCAACAGCCAAATTTACTCACGCTCTGGGGGTTTTCAAGGCATCTCATTTGCCATCCCGATTGACGAGGCAATCCGCGTCTCGGATCAGTTGCGCGCGACTGGCCGCGTCACGCGCGGTCGCATTGGTGTGCAGATCGACCAAGTCAGCAAAGAGGTTGCCGAGTCGATTGGTTTGGGCAAGCCCCAAGGCGCCTTGGTGCGCGGTGTCGAAGCGGGTGCACCGGCTGATAAAGCTGGCGTCCAAGCGGGCGACATCATCATCAAGTTCGACGGCACAGCGATTGAAAAATCCAGCGACCTGCCGCGGCTGGTTGGCATTGTCAAACCAGGCACACGTGCCACGGTCACCGTCTTTCGGCGCGGTGCGACGAAAGACCTGAGTGTCACGGTCGCCGAGGTTGAGCCTGAAAAAGCAACGCAAAGTGCGTCATCGACCGAGCCGAAACCCCCGGTTGCCGGGCCTGCGCAGGCGCTGGGTTTGGTGGTTGGCGAATTGACCGGCGAGCAAAAGAAAGAGTTGAAGTTGCGCGGCGGTGTGCGCGTTGACGCTGTTGAAGGTTTGGCTGCGCGTGCGGGTCTGCGTGAAGGCGATGTGATCGTGGCGATTGCGAACACTGAAGTCTTGAGCGTCAAGGCGTTTGAGCAAGTGCTGGCTAAGGCCGATAAAAGCAAGCCTGTGAACGTCTTGTTCCGCCGCGGTGAGTGGGCACAATACGCTTTGATCCGTCCCAGCCGATGAGCCAGAAGACCTAGATACCCCGCGGGAATTAGGGGCTTTTGATGGTTTTCGGGCATTTGCAGAGCTTCAGGAATATTTATTTTGGAGTCGTTTGGGATCCGTAACTTGTGGGTAAACACTGACTCTTGACTATCGAAGCGGGCCTTGGGTCAGTTTCTACATTACTTTCGGTAGAATAGACACTTGCTTTCGGGCCTTTCCGCTATATCAAGGCGCAAGGAATGCTGCAGATC
>JABMMH010000431.1 GCA_013205645.1 Polaromonas sp.
CAAGCCAGACGCGCCGAAGGTCAGTGCGATCTTTTGGCCGGTGCGGGTTTCGTAGTCGCGCGCAATGTCCGTCATCGCTTCCCGCAAGCTGCCAGCGGCGAAGACTGGCAAGGGTTCATGGGACAAGATGTTGCCAGCTTTTGTACACCACCTCGATGCTGTAGCCATCGGGGTCGAAGATATTGGCTGCACAGTAGCGCGGGTCGTCATGCAGGCGCGCGCCGGGCGCGCCATTGTCTGTGGCCCCAGCAGCCAGCGCGGCCTCGTAAAAAGCGTTGACCTCGGCCACGCTCTTGGCTACAAAGCCGACGTGCGCGGAACGCGCGTCTGAACGGCCCTGCCGCAGCCAGAAAGACACCCGACCATCGCGGCCAAACCCCTTCAAATCAGGATGGCCCTCAGGGCCATCAGCACCGTCATAGTCAAGGACATGGCGAAAGCCGAGCGGTGCCAAGGCCTGCTCGTAAAACGAGATGGATTCGTCTGGGTTGTTGACTGTGATGAAAAGGTGATCGAGGACAATTTCCTTCAACGTTTGGGGAAGGGTTGATCCTAGCTGGACTGACGGCGGATACAAACTATCGGGCCGCCAAGGTCTATCGGTGCGCTTTGTGCAATCAGTTCAAATGGATGGGTGAATGACCCAGCTGGCGATCAGATCGACTGCTTCTTTCTCCATGCCAATGAAGCCGTGATGGTGCAATGCCTCGCATGGGTTGCCAGAAGCACCATCACCGCCGCTAACCAACACAGTCTTCTTAATCGGTGCGTTTTTCAGGCCAGCTGCAATGTCCTTGGCTTCATAAGGCGTGCAAATCTTGCATGCGTCACGTTCGTGGTGCAAGACCAGCACCGGCACCTTGATTTTGGCCAAATCTTGCGAAGGCACTGCGCCCTTAACGCGGTATGCCGTCACGGATGAAGTCAAAACGATGCCTGCAATGTTCGAACCCGAGTCCCGGATAGCGGCTGCAGCGGCAGAAATCGTGCCCATGCTTGTACCCACAAGCCAGATCGGAGCAGCGCTTTTAGCCTTGATGGCTCGGAAAATCGCTTGGTTATCGATGTCATGGTCGTCGCCTACACGCGTCGGTCCATCGAGGGTTGACACATCCGCGGCACGACCGACCAAAATCACATTGAATGGGTGTGCTGAAAATAACTTCGCAGAGCGAATCAGAAAATTCATACTGCTGGGCCAACCATCTGCCCCTATCTTGCCGAATCCACCGCCGCCGCCGGAATACAGCACAACGCTTGCAACTGCGGCCTTGTTCCACACGGCGTAAATCGGCACGGACACCCCGCGAGTCTCAACCCTTTCAAGCTGACCAACCAGAACATCATTGGCCCTTGAAAGGGTGCCAAAGCCAATGGCCAGAAGAAATGCCAGAAGCGCGAATGTGATCTGTTTGAGGGTGCGCATTATCGTCCTCTAGGGTGCTGACACCTTATTTAAAAATAACCGTCTTATGCCCATTCAACAACACGCGGTGTTCGCTGTGCCACTTCACTGCGCGGGCCAGCACTTGGCTTTCGGTGTCGCGGCCCATGGCGGTCAGGTCTTCGACGGTTCGGCTGTGCTCAACGCGGGCCACGTCTTGCTCAATGATCGGTCCTTCGTCCAGGTCTGAGGTGACGTAGTGCGCCGTGGCACCTATCAATTTGACGCCGCGCGCATGCGCTTGGTGGTACGGCTTGGCACCTTTGAAGCTTGGCAAGAAAGAATGGTGAATATTGATGGCGCGGCCGGCCAAATTTTGGCACATGTCGTCGCTCAAAATTTGCATGTAGCGGGCCAGTACGACCAGCTCTGCGCCTTCAGACTGGATGACGTCGTACTGCCGGGCCTCGGACTCGGCCTTGGTGGCCGCTGTCACCGGGATGTGGTGAAACGGCACCTTGTAGCTGGCCGCCAATTGTTCAAACTCATTGTGGTTAGAGACGATGGCGCGAATGTCCAGCCGCAGCAGGCCCGACTTCCAGCGAAACAGCAAGTCGTTCAGGCAATGCCCTTCTTTGCTGACCATCAACACAGTGCGCATGGGCTGGCTGGCTTGGTGCAGGCTCCAGCGCATGTCAAAGTCACCGGCCAACACGGCCAGATCTTCTTTCAAATCCTCAAATGACGGCTGCGCGCAGGCAAAACCGACGCGCATGAAGAACAGGCCGGTGGCGTCTTGGTCGCGGTCGTCAGCGTACTGAGCGGCATCCAAAATGTTGCCGCCGCGCTCATACAAAAAGCCAGAGACGGCATGAACAATGCCCGGGCGATCGGGGCAGGACAGGGTGAGGGTGTAGGTTGAGCTCATGGCGGGGGCCATTGTCGCAGCACTGGACGCCTTTTATTCGGCTCGTCTGGGTGAGGCGCAACGGTGACAAAATGGGCCTAGAACACCGATCACGACTTCAAGGAATTCACATGACTCAGCACAACTTCAACATGGATCACCACTGGCTGCCGTTCACGCCGAACCGCAGCTTCAAACAAGACCCACGCGTCTTTGTCGCCGCCGACGGCATACACTTCACCACGCACGATGGCAAAAAGGTGTTGGACGGTATTTCAAGTCTGTGGTGTGTCACGGCGGGCCACAACCGCAAGCCGATCAACGAGGCGATCAAAAAGCAGCTCGACACGCTGGACTACGCCACGGCTTTTCAGGCCAGCAATGACCAAGCTTTCAAGGCCGCGGAGATGATCGCCAACATGGCGCCGGGTGACTTGAACAAGGTGCTGTTTTGCAACTCCGGTTCAGAAGCCGCCGACACCTCACTCAAGGTCGCGTTGGCCTACCATCGCGCCCGTGGCGAAGGCCATCGCAATGTCTTCATCGGCCGTGAGCGCGGCTACCACGGCGTGGGTTTTGGCGGCATGAGCGTGGGCGGCATTCCGGCCAACCGCAAGGTGTATGGCACGGCGCTGCTGCCGCGCGTGGACCACCTGCGCTTCATCCATGACCCGGTGAGCCATGCTTATATCAACGGCGAAGAGCCCGAATGGACCGAAGACCTGCTGCTGGAACTTGAAAACCGGATTTTGCCGCTGCATGACCCGAGCAACGTGGCCGCCGTGATCGTCGAGCCGGTCTCGGGCAGCGCCGGCTGGTATTTGCCGCCCAAAGGCTATCTCAAGCGCCTGCGCGAGATTTGCGACAAGCACGGCATTTTGCTGATTTTTGACGAGGTCATCACCGGCTTTGGGCGCCTGGGCGTCAACTTTGGCGCCGACTACTACGGCGTCGTGCCCGACATGCTGAATTTTGCCAAGTGCGTGACCAACGGCGTGATTCCGCTGGGCGGCGTGATCTGCACCGACCGCATCTATGACACGATGATGAAGGCCAACGCCAACAGCCCCGAGTACGCGATTGAATTTTTCCATGGCTACACCTATTCAGGCCACCCCGTGGCTTGCGCCGCGGCCATTGCCACGTTAGAGCTTTTCCAGCAGGAAAACCTGTTTGCACGCGCCGGCGAAATGGGTAAGGTGCTGGGCGACGCGCTGCACAGCAGCCTGAAGGGCCTGCCCAACGTGATCGGTATCCGCGCCCTGGGAC
>JABMMH010000432.1 GCA_013205645.1 Polaromonas sp.
GCCCTTCGACCACGTAAAACGTCACGCCGCTTTGCTCAATCGGGCGGACATCGACCGAGTCGAAGTAAGGCCGATAGTTGGCCAGATCGGGTTGGCCGCCATGGATGATGCGAACCGTCTTGCCTTGGTACAGCGAGAAATCGACCAGCATGTCGTCTTGCCGCGCATGAAAGCGGCCCGGGCCAAACACCGGCACGTAGCGGCGCAGTTCAAAACCATAGATCGACGCCGGTGTGTAGGCGGCAGCCATGATCACGACACCCGGCGCGTCGACCTGCTTCAAAATCGCTTGCGCGTCAAAGCTGCGCACGATGCTCGGGTAGAGCGAGGCTTTTTTCCAATCGGCTGGCGAGCTCATGCTGATACCGGCTACCACCAGCACATGCAGCCCGGCAAACACAGCCAAGCCAAGGGCGCAGGCTTTGAGCCGCTCCGCCGGCAAGGCCAGCGCCAGCAGCGCAAAACCGAATGGGTAAAACGACAGCACCCAGTGCAGGCCGATGACTTTTTTGAACGACAGCAGCGCAAAGAAAGCCAGCGGCACCAGCACGAGACAGGCCAGCAGCCGGTGCTGCACGGCGGTGCTGCGCAGCGCCTGCCGGTGCTTCCAGCCCAGCCAGAGCGCCGCCGGGCTGGCGAGGTAGAGCATCATGCCGACGTACATCAAGGGTTTGCGCAGCTCAAAGTGGTCGTCTTCGTTGCGGTTGAAGAGGTTGAACATGATGTTCGACCAGCCGTGGTCCATGTTCCAGGCGATGTTGATGGCCGGCCCGGGCAAGGCGCACAGCACCACCAACGCCAAGCCCTGCCAGCGCTCACGCCGATAGAACGCGAAGTAGACCAAGTACGTCAGCCCGAGCACCACAGAAAAGTACTTGGACAAAAACGCGCAACCCAGAAAAACACCCGACAGCGCGTAAAGGCCGCGCGCTGCAGCGTCCAAGCGCGGTCGCAGCTCGGCGCGCAGCAAAACGGCCACCGACAGCATCGACCAAAACAGCAAAGGCGTGTCGGTGGTGATCAGCACGTTGAGCCAGTTGATCGGGGCCAGCCAAAAGAACAGCACGGCCCAGCCAGCGCGTGGCCCTGCCACCGGTTGCAGCGCCCAACCCAAGACAGCGCCCAAGGCCAAAGGCAGCAACACAGCAGGCAGGCGAATGGCCCAGAGCGAGTCGCCGAACACATCGCGCATGAGGCCGATCAGCCAGCCGACCATCGGCGGATGGTCGTAGTAGCCCCAGTCTTTGTAGACGCCCCACCAGTAGAAAAAAGCCTCGTCCCCGGTGACGGGGAAAACCACGGCAATCCACAGCCGCAAGGCCAACGACGCCAGCCCGACGGCGAGCAGCCAGCGCATCAAGCCGCCATGTAAGCCGCTGTGCAATTCTTGTTGGGCGGAGAGTGGAATGCCGGACGGCGCGGCAGCAGGAGTGGAGTTCATGGCGGGAAGTTAAAAGCGGATGTCTTTGCGAAAGGCCACACTGTAAAGCAGCGCCAACAAACCCAGCGCCACGGCCAGCCAAAGCGTCAGCAAGCGCACCAGCACCGTCACCGCCACGGCCGTGCCGATGGCTGCGCCTTGGCCGACCAGAAGCGCCACCAACACGGCTTCGGTGCCGCCCAGCCCGGCCGGTAAAGCAGACAGCGCACCGCCGACCATCGCCAGCGCATAAAACCCAGCGGCCAGCCACGCCGAGAGATCCAAACCGGCGGCGCTGCACAGCAAGGCCACTGCCAAGCCTTGTGCAGCCCAAGCCGACAGCGTCAGTGCCAGCCAGCGCCACGGCTGATGAGCCAAGCAATGCCAGGCTTCATGGAGCCAGGCCAAGCGCGCAGCCCAACTTGGCTTGCGAACGATGCAGCGCGCAACCACAAAAACCGCCCAAAGCCCCACCACAGCAACGGCCAGCAAGCCCGCACTCCAGCCCCAAAAGCCAAGACCGAAAGATGTGAGCTCCTGAGCGCTGTGCCACTTTAGCCAAGCCAACCAACCCAGGGCAGGCAAGGCCATCAGCAAAAGACAGAGCAAATCGGCCAAGCGCTCAGCGCCAAAAATCGCCAGACTTTGCGCCGTGCTCAAGGGCTGGCGCACCAACCACAGACCGCGCACCGCCTCGCCCACGTTGCCGGGCGTTGGCGTGAGCGCATAACCGGCGACATACAGCCGCAAGCCGTCCAGCACACCAAGCGGGCGCTGGTAATGCGCCATCCAGCTGCGCCAGCGCAAGCCGCGCAACAGGTAGTTCAGCAGACACAGCGCGGCAGCCGCCAGCCCGGTGAGGGAAAACAAACCGGTGAGTGCGACAGCAGGCGACGCCTCACCGAAAAAAGCCAGTGCAGCAGCGTAGGCCGTCGCAACCAGCCCCAACACCAGCAAGAGTTTTTTGATGGAAAGCCGCGGTGCAGGCGTTACAGGCAGTACTGGCGGCTCAGCCCGCGATGGGTTCACCCGAGAAATCCAAAAAACACCAACAACCAAGCCACGCCGGCAGCCAAGATCCAAGGGTCACGCAGCAGATCGCGCGCAACGTCTTCACCCTTGCCGCGGTGCACTTGGTAGGCATAGCGCAACAAACCAAAAATGACAAAGGGCACGGTGTAAATCAGACGTTCACCGTGCACGCCCTGCGCCTCCGGGCTGGTGGCAAACAAGCTGTAGGTGATGATGGTGGCAGTCATGGTCACCGCCATGAAGCTGTCGAGCAGCGCCGGCGGGTAATCCGCCAACACGGCACGCTGGCTGGCCAGGTCATGAAAAGTCTCGGCCTTGCGTTTGGAAAAGCCCAAAAACAGCGCCACGAACAAGCCCGTCAGCAGCAACCAACGCGACGGCGCAATGCCCACCGCCAGCGTGCCGGCCAGCAGGCGGATCATGAAGCCCGAAGCGATGACGCCAACGTCGACCACCGGCACCCGTTTCAGCCGCAAGGAATAAGCCACATTCAGCGCCATGTACAGGGCCAGCAGTGTCAGCAACACCTTGTTGTCGACGGCCAACCAAACGCCGAATGCCAGCAAAACCGCCCCCAACACGGCGGCTTGCGGCAGCGTCACCTGCCCACTGGCGAGCGGGCGAAAACGTTTTGTCGGGTGTTCGGCATCGGCATGGCGATCCAGCCAGTCGTTGACGATATAGACCATGCTGGAGACGCAGCAAAACGCCGCGAAGGCAAACAGCACTGAGTGGATGACCGCAGGGTTGCGCCAGTTTTCACTGAACAGCAGGCCGGCAAAAACGAAGACGTTTTTAAGCCACTGGTGCGGGCGCATTAACTTGAAAAGGCCGGACATGGGCAACATAGAAAAAAGGCGGTCAGGGGTAATCTGCGAGAGCATAACTGACGAGTCAAGACCGCTTGGGCCAAAATCGTCTGATGTTTGATTCACCTGCCCTGGCAAC
>JABMMH010000433.1 GCA_013205645.1 Polaromonas sp.
AGAGATATCAAGGCATTCAGCAGCAGCACGACCAGCAGCAGCAGCACGCCCAAGGCCAGCGCCAGCGGCAAGTCACCCTTGCTGGTTTCGAGTGCAATGGCGGTGGTCATGACCCGCGTGAAGCCGTCAATGTTGCCGCCCACCACCATCACCGCACCAACTTCAGACACCGCCCGACCGAAGGCCGCGATCACGACGGTCAGCAAGGCATAACGTTCGTCCCACAGAAGAATCAAGCCGCGCCAACCGATGCCGGCGCCGAGTGACTGCAATTGCTCGCCGTGCAACGCATCAGCGTCTTCGATGCTTTGCCGCACCAGCGCCGTGACGATCGGCAGCACCAGCACCGACTGCGCCAACACCATGGCCTGAAACGAAAACAGCCAACCCAAAAACCCCAGCGGCCCCGAGCGCGACAGCAGCAAATAAATCACCAAACCGACCACCACCGACGGCAGCGCCAAAGCGGTGTTGAGAAACGCCAGCACCACGCCACGTCCGGCAAAGCGCGCCACGCCCAGCCACGCGCCTAGCAGCAGGCCCACGCTGCAAGCCAGCACGCAGGCCAAAGCGCTCACAGCCAATGAGCGCAGCACGATACTGGCGAGCAAAGGGTCGAGGGAGGTGATGAGGGAAAACGCCGTGACGACGCTGTCTTGGAATGTGTTCATGCGTTAAAGCGCCTGCAAGGCCTGCGCACTTTAGCTTAGTTGAGGTGCTGAAGAAGCGCATCGGTAAAGACGAGCTATGAATGGATTTACATAGCGCTGCAGGCCTTCATAATCGCTGCAGTCACCATGCACAAAGTCCAACTCTCCTACCAGCTGTCTGCCGAACGCAGCCCCGACGACCTGATTCGCCATCCCTTGCTGGATTTGCTGCACGCAGTCCGTGAGCAAGGCTCGATTTCAGCCGCAGCACGCAGCCAAGGTCTGTCTTATCGCCACGTCTGGGGCGCGCTGAAAGAGGCCGAGCAGACGCTGGGGCGCGAACTCATCATCTGGGAAAAGGGCCAGCGCGCCCAACTCACCGAGTTCGGCGAAAAACTGTTGTGGGCCGAGCGCCAAGCTCAGGCCCGGCTGGCACCCCAAATCGAAGCGCTGCGCGGCGACATAGAGCGCGCCTATGCCATGGCCTTCGACGACAGCGCTCATGTGCTGGTGCTGTACGCCAGCCACGACGCCGCGCTGGCCGCCCTGCGCCAGAAAACATCAACACTCGGCTTGCACCTGGACATCCGCTTCATGGGCAGCGTCGACGCCATTGCCGCACTCAATGCCGGGCGCTGCCTGATGGCCGGCTTTCACACCTTGGAGCGACCCGGCGTCGACTCTTTGGCCGCGCAAGCCTATCGCCGCCAACTCAAGCCCGGCCTGCACAAACTGATTGGTTTTGCACACCGCATGCAAGGCCTGATGGTCGCCAAAGGCAACCCGCAAGGCATCACCGGCCTGAAAGATCTCAGCCGGCCCGCGCTGCGCTACATCAACCGTGCCAGTGGCACCGGCACACGGGTGCTGTTGGACGAACTATTGGCCGACAGCGGCCTAGACCCGAGCGCGATCAATGGCTACGCCACGCAGGAACCCTCGCATGCCGCAGTGGCGCAAGCCGTGGCCAGCGGCTCAGCCGATGTGGGCTTGGGTATTGAGGCGGTCGCCCTTGAAAAAGGACTGCACTTTATTCCCTTGGTGCGCGAGCGTTACCACTTGGTTTGTTTGAAGTCAGCGCTGTCGCAAGCCCCCGTGCAAGCTTTGCTGCAGGTCTTGCAAAGCCAGGCCTGGCAAGCTACCGCGGCACAACTGCCCGGCTACAGCGTGGCCGATGCACAAAGCGGCCAAGTGTTGGCCATGCGCGCTCTGCTGCCGTGGTGGCGTTACCGCACCGACAAGCCGTTAGCGGATCAAAGCGAGCAAGAGCGAAAGCCGCAAAACACGTCGTCGCGTTCAGGCTGATAAAAATTACGGTTTTTCGGCGACTTCATGCGCGCCCGCGTGGCAAACGAGCCGCCGCGTACCACCTTGTGGCTGCCAAACCAAGGCTGTGAATAGTCCGCATACGGACCAGGTACAAAACCGGGATAAGGCTTGAACGTGCTGCCCGTCCACTCCCACACATCACCCCAGTGAAAGCCCCGGTGGCCCGCCGTGTGCGCGGCAATTTCCCACTCCACTTCAAACGGCAAGCGGCGACCGGCCCAGCGACACCAAGCGTCTGCCTCCCACCAAGTCATGTGCATGGCCGGCTGCTGGCCGAGCATGCGCAGCGGCTGGCCGAAGCGGGTTTGCATCACCGCGCCGCTGGCCACACTGATTTGATCGACATAGCGCGGGCCACGCCGGCCTTCGCTCAGGCTGATGGCCTGCAGCCAGCGCCAGCCGTCCTCGCTCCACAGCTCTTGGCGGTCATAGCCGCCGTCAGCCACAAACTCGACAAACTGCGCCCAGCTCACCGGCTGCGCATCGATCTCAAACTCAGGCACGCGCACCTCGTGCGGACCCACCTCGTTGTCAAAAACAAAGCCCGCGCCCTCTGCTGGGTTGCCCAAAGTCCAATTGCAAGCGGGCACCAGCAACGGTTCGCGCAGCGTCATGGGCTTGGGTGCGAAGGCTTGCAGCAGCGGCCGGTCCAGCGTCAGCCCCAAGGTTTGCGCCGTCATCACCATCGCTTCGGCGTGCATGTCTTCGTGAAACAGGCAGAGGCGGTAAAAGTAAAGGGCGTCGTCGGTTGCGTCAGCACGCTCTAGCAATTCCAACGTGCTCTCTAAGCTGTTCAGCAGGTAGGCGCGGCAGGCGTTGACGTCCGGCAGGTCCAGCGACCAACGCGTGTCGTGCGGCACTTGAGAGGAATCCCACCAGCGATCGGCACTCGACTCTATCGACGGCAGACGCGGCCCCGCAGGATCGCATCGAGCGCCTTGGCTGCGCTGTAAATTGCGGCCTATCCAATACTCCTGAAACCAGCCCACATGGCCCAGTTCCCACAGCGGCGGATTCAACGTTGGCAGCACCGGCACGACAAAGTCAGACGCCTGAAGTGCGCTTTGAAACTGCGTGAACAAATGCAGCGTGTGGTTGCGCGCATCCATCAGAGCAAGCGACAAAACGCCGCGACCGGCCCGCCGGATCAACGGCGAGTCGATCAGGCCGGGACTGTCGCCTGACAAAGCCGGGACGGGAGGCACCGGCATGGCGTTGGAATCAGATGCCAAAACAAAGATCCTGAGTGAACCCGCGGTGCACCAAAACGGCACGAGCAGACGGTCAATTGAGAGGTGATGTTCGCACCCTTTGAGGGCCCTGATCGACCTGATTGAATAATTTTCAGCCCGATCCGTCGAAAAGCTCAGCCGCAAAGGGCCGTTATCTATAAAATCACCCCCTCCCACGACAATTCAGATGATTTGTGCAGGGCTCTTTTATCTGGAGAAAAAATGCGTGCGCTCTTGAAGTTTTCCAAAGCCGTGGACTGGCTCAATGCCCAAGTCGGCAAGTACGTCATTTGGCTGATTTTTGCCGCCGTGGCCATCAGCGCCGGCAACGCCATTGTGCGCAAGGTCTTTGACGCCAGTTCTAACGCTTATCTTGAAGCGCAGTGGTATTTGTTCGCTTGGTCCTTCCTGGCTGCGGCTGGCTACACGCTGCTGCACCGCGAGCATGTGCGCATCGACGTGCTGAACAGCCGTCTGTCCAAGCGCGCGCAGGTGTGGATCGACATCATCGGCTTCACCTTCTTCCTGACACCGCTGTGCGTGGTCGTGCTCTACCTCGGCACGCCGCTGGCGATCCAGATGTACCAGACCGGCGAAATGTCCGGCAATTCGGGCGGCCTGATCCGTTGGCCGGTGTGGGCGGCTATGCCGGTCGGCTTCACGCTGCTGATGCTGCAAGGCTGGTCGGAAATCATCAAGCGCCTCGCCTTCCTGCAAGGTCAGGGCCCGGACCCGATGGGCCGCTTGGCCGACAAGACGGCTGAAGAAGAGTTGGCCGAAGCCCTGCGCGCACGCACGGCGGCTGATACCCCTGAAGCCAGCGCCACCAGCGACGCTGCTCCCCAACGCTAATCGGCTGGAACGACTGACATGGAATTTCTCATCACCAACTTCGCCCCGATCATGTTCGCGGGCTTGTTTCTCTTTCTGCTGCTGGGCTTCCCGGTGGCCTTCAGCTTGGGCGCCTGCGGCCTGTTCTTCGGCTTGGTCGGCATTGAGCTGGGCGTCTTTCCCTCTTCCGTGATCGCTTGGCTGCCGCAACGCCTGATCGGCATCATGGCCAACGACACCTTGCTGGCCGTGCCCTTCTTCACCCTGATGGGGCTGGTGCTGGAACGCAGCGGCATGGCTGAAGACTTGCTCGACACCATCGGCCAAGTCTTTGGCCCGCTGCGCGGCGGTCTGGCCATCGCCGTGATTTTGGTCGGTGCCTTGTTGGCGGCCACCACCGGCGTGGTCGCCGCCTCGGTCATCTCCATG
>JABMMH010000434.1 GCA_013205645.1 Polaromonas sp.
AGGTCCAGGTTGCGCAGGCCGACGTCGAAGTCGATTACGGCGGTTTTGTGACCGCGCAGGGCCAAGCCGGTTGCAAAGCTAGCACTGGTGGTGGTTTTACCCACGCCACCCTTGCCGGAAGTCACCACAATGATTTTGGCCATTACTGAAAGTCCTTTGATTGAAAACGTGAGGTCAGAGTGTTGTTGTGAATGACAAGCGATAGCAACATTTTCACATCGCATCCATGACTAATTTGTCGCCGTCGGGGCCGGCCACCAGCCGCACTTGGGCCGGCTTGCCTTGGATATTGGCGGGCAGCGGGTTTTCGCTGGTGCGGTAGATGCCGGCAATCGAGATGAGTTCGGCTTCTAGGCTGAGGGCAAAAATGCGGGCTTCGGTGTTGCCACGGGCGCCGGCCATGGCCTTGCCGCGCAGCGGGGCGTAGACATGAATGTGGCCGTCGGCAATGATTTCAGCGCCGGCGTTGACCATCGCCAACACCACGAGGTCACGGCCGCGGGCATAAATTTGCTGGCCCGACCGCAGCGGCTTGTTGATGACCAGCGCACCCAGCGGCGCTTCAGGCATGGACTGCACAGTAACTGGGGCAGCGATTGGCGCTGGAGCGGCGGGCGCCTTGACGCTTGTCGCGGCTTGGGTCGGCGGGGCGACTTGGCGTTCGGGTTCCGGCGTGGACGGGCTGCTGGTCACCACACGGGCATCCGGCGCCGGCAGCAGTCCGGCGGCCAGACCATCGGCCATTTGGGCGGGGCTGCCACCTTTGATGGCAATCGGCACCACGCTGTATTGGCGCAGCAAATCCAACAGCGCCGGGAAATCAATCGCCTCGACCTCAGTGCCGGTGCGGCGCGCAGCCGCATTCAACGGTGTCAGGTCGATGACCAATGGGTCGTTCTCAAAAAAGTCGGGAATATCGCCAAAGCGGGTCTTCAAGTCGCGCGTCAAGGCGTCAAGGTCTGTGGACTTGAGCAACAAGGCGACCAATGGCAGGTTGGCACTCTTGATCTCAAATGAGGCTGGAGGCGTTGATGCGGTAGCCGAGGAAGCAGCGGTCATGGGTGATGGGCGGCGTGTGGCCAAGGGTGAGCAAAAACACGGGGTTGAAAGCAAAGAACAAGCTCAGCGTCTGCTAGAGGTGCTTGAACCGCCGAGAATTTTAACAGCGGTGATAGGCCGCTCAAAAGCCGATCTCTGCGGCAAGCGGCGCATGGTCAGACAAGTGCGACCACGGCTTTCGCGGCAACACCACGGGTGCGTGGGCCGCCGCATTGCGCACATAAATCCTGTCAAGTCGGAGCAGCGGAAAGCGCGCTGGAAAGGTGCGTGCGGCACGCCCATTCGCTTTGACAAACACTTCATGCAGGCCTGCACCTTTTTCCAGATGTTTGTGCGCGTGCACGCGCCAGTCGTTGAAGTCACCGGCAACCACCACCGGTGCGTCAGACGGGATGTCATTGCGCACCAAGTTGCACAGCAGATCCAACTGCTGTTTGCGGTGCGACTCCAACAGGCCCAGATGCACACACACAGCATGCACATTGCGTCTCTCGCCAGGCATTTGCAGAATGCAATGCAACAGGCCGCGCCGTTCGGGACCGCTGATAGAGACGTCGCGGTTTTCGTGATGGATGATTGGAAACTTGGACATCACGGCGTTGCCATGATGCCCTTTGTTGTAGACAGCGTTACGTCCGTAGGCGAACTCCGGCCAGATACTGTCTGCCAGAAACTCGTAATGCGGAGCGTCCGGGTAGTTGCTGAACTTGTCGGCGTGCGTGGTGTGTGTGCCCGCAACTTCTTGTAAAAAAACCACGTCTGCGCCAACCAGTCGCACGGCATCACGCAACTCATGCAGGATGAATTTGCGGTTGAAAAACGTGAACCCTTTGTGGATGTTCACGGTCATGACCTTGATGGAAAAAGCCGGCGGAACGCTGGCTTGAGAGAGATCGGTTGTGGGGGCTTGGAGAACGGGTCGCGGGACGAGCATGGGTTAAGCCAAGGAACGAAAGTTCGATAGAGTCAAAACGCTATGGTGTCACAGTTGACGCCCATGCCATGCACCAAGATGTTTCTAGACTTGCGCTTGACAGGTCTTGCTGCTAGCCGCCGCCTACTCCCGCGCAATCATTTCAAGGCATCAGCCGGGCTGTTGGTGGCGTTCGTGCTGAGCACCCATCGGTCCCGCGCGATGGTGGTCGCGGCCGCCTCCTAAGCGGTTGTACTGGTCGTCAAACACCTTCTTTTGATCCGCACTCAACACCGCATAAAAGGTTTTGGTGGCCTCGGCGCGTTGATCCATTTGCGCTGTCATGGCCGCCATGTGCTCGGCGTGCAAGACGCGCATGCGGTCCAGACGTTCGGGCGTTGGCAGTTTGCTGAGCTCTGCATGCGAGGCAGCCATAGACGCCCTAGGTGTTGTGCGAGGCGTGGGTTTGACGGCATCGGTGAAGGTCGTCCACGCGGCTTCTTGCGCTGGCGTGACTTTCAGTTTGGCTTTGAGCTCGGCCAGGCGCTGGGTCATGCGGGCTTGCATCTTGGCTGGATCGTGTTTGCCCATGCCCATGCTTTGGCCATGTGTTGCTGGGCCAGCGCTTGGGCCTGTACCCGGCGCCGGTTGAGCCATGCTGTAACCAGCCAGCGTGCTGAGAGCAGCCGCCAAGATGAGGGTGTGAAGTGGTTTGAAGTAAGTACGCATGCGGTATTTCCTTTGAGTGAAGCTGACGAAAGAACAAGGACTGAGGCTTTTGACGTCAGCTTGAGGGTGAGTCTGAGCGTGGCTTGTATCGCTGCCGTGACGCGCTGGTGTGGCTTTGTAAAGTTGTTCGAAGAAATGCATCTTGAAAAACTCATGCGCAAGCTATCGCGGCGTGCCACAATGATTTCAGCTTGTCGGGGTGCCAAAGATGAAATATCTGAGGCTGAGATCGCTTTAATGCGAGACCCGCTGAACCTGATCGGGATCATCCCCGCGTAGGAAACAAGGCACTTTGGCTCCGGTATTCCATGGTGGGATCTGCATAAAACGCAGGCTAATTGTGGGCATCATCTCCGGCTCCCCAGGCAGGCACACCACAACCTACTGGAGACAAACATGGCCAAAACATCACTTTCTGTTGACGCAGCCGACCTGACCCGCCGCATCACCCGCACGCCTTTTCCGGGCTCGCGGAAAATTTACATTGAGGGCTCACGGCCCGACATCCGCGTGCCGTTTCGCGAAGTGACCTTGACCGACACACTGGTCGCAGAGGGCGCCGAAAGCCGCCGTGAGGCGAATCCACCGCTGCGTTTGTTTGACTCGTCCGGCGTCTACACCGACCCGCTGGCCAGTATTGACATCACGCGCGGCTTGGCCCCTTTGCGCGGCGCCTGGATCAACGAACGTGCGGACACCGAAGCGTTGCCGGGCATCAGCAGCGCTTATGGCCGCGAGCGCCTGAACGATCCGTTACTGTCTGCGCTGCGCATGACCCATTCGCCGGTGCCGCGCCGCGCTAAGGCGGGTGCCAACGTGTCACAAATGCACTATGCACGCAAGGGCATCATCACGCCCGAGATGGAGTACATCGCGATTCGCGAGAACCTGGTTCGCGCACAACTGGCTGAACGTTTGGCGACGGAGCGCGTGCCCAAGACCGGCCACTCTTTTGGCGCGTCAATCCCGAAGGACATCACCGCCGAGTTTGTGCGTGATGAAGTGGCGCGCGGCCGTGCGGTGATTCCGAACAACATCAACCACCCCGAGAGCGAGCCGATGATCATTGGCCGCAACTTTCTGATCAAGGTCAATGCGAACATTGGCAATTCGGCCGTCACGTCGAGCATTGAGGAGGAAGTCGACAAGCTTGTTTGGTCGATTCGTTGGGGCGCCGACACGGTGATGGATTTGTCGAC
>JABMMH010000435.1 GCA_013205645.1 Polaromonas sp.
ACCAATGCAGCGCGTTCGACGGCGTTCATGTCGACCCAACCGCGTTCGCGCTTGGGGGCAGCGAACTCGGCCATCAGCAAGCGCGTCAAGCGCGCCATGCGCTGCTGGTAGGCCCAGGCATCGTGTTGATGACGGGCTGCGGCCACGGCCAACACGAGTTCTTGCGCCTCTCGCACCGTGCTGATGCCGACTATTTTTTCGCCAAACTTGCGGGCTTTGCCATCGGCCGTCAGCAAAGCCAAGTACACAGCGCTCTTGTCGCCGGCGGTCAAGGCGCGCTCCAACTCAGCGCCTTTGGCCGAAAAAGTCACCGCTGACGCACGCCCCAAAACGATGGCGGCATCAACCAACAACTGGTGTGCCGGACCGGCAGAAAAAGCGTCTTCAGGTTCATCCAAGTCAGCGAAGGCCGGGAATTGCTCGCCAAAGGACTTCACCGACTCGTCGGTCACCCCAGCAGCATCGGCCAGCGCGAACTCAACCCGTTTGTCGAGCGCTGCCTGCAGGGCTTTGTCAGTTTGCGAGCGACCATAAGCAAAGACGACAGCTTCGAAATCTGCTTTTAACGCTGGGTTGTTAACCAGCGCTTGGTAATAACGCCGCCAGACCAGTGCCCGGGCTTGGCTGTCGTCCTCCAGCAAGTCGTAGTTGACAGGCAAGCCAAGGCTTTGCAAGACGGCCACCGGGGCGCTGCGCAGCAAAGCCGCGAACCAGCCATGAAACGTGCGAATTTGCACCGACCGGCCGGTGGCCAGCATGCCCGCATACAAGCCTTGAAGCTGCGTTGCCAAGCGCGACGCCGTGGCCTCGTCGTGCAGGCCGGGCACACCGCGAATCTGCAATTCGTGCAGCAACTTGGCACGGTCTGCATGGGCAAATTCGGTGAGCCATTCGTAGAGACGTTCGCGCATTTCGCCAGCCGCACGCTTGGTGAAGGTGATGGCCAAAATTTCCTGCGGCTGCAAGGCATATTGGCCATCGGTAGCGGCTTTTTCTGCGCCTTCAAGCAAAGCACGCACCATGCGCGAGACCAGCATCCAGGTCTTGCCAGCGCCCGCGCAAGCCTCGACCGCCACGCTGCGGCGCGGGTCGCAGGCGATGGCGTAAAAGGCGTCGGCCGTGACCAGCGCGCCGTTGCGTTCGTAAGCGGCTGGCTGCGTCATGCGGCCACCCTAAAGTCACGCCGGCACAGGCCGCGGGCATCGCAATAGTCGCAGGCCTTGCCTTCGCCGATGGCTGGCAAACGCGCTCCCTCGGCGATGCGGCTCATGTCACTCAAAATACTGCTAATCAACTCGTCTCGCAAGTCCACGATGGCCTCTTGGTCATAACTTTTGGTCGGCTCTTTTTCACCCAGATTCACATAAGCGGCGGTCAACGGATCGTCACTCAGCAACGCCGCATAAAACGGCAGCTGTGTGTCTTCCTGCGGGTCGTTGATGCGGTCTGCGGTGGTGCTGCGCGCCTCGGTTTTGTAATCCATCACCATCGGCTGGCCATCGGGCAGGCGGTCAATTCTGTCGATCTTGCCAATCAATGTGAGTGGGCCGATCGGCATTTCTTTCCATTGCTCGGCCTCGGCAAATTGCGCGCCTGAGGCTTCATGACCGGTCAACCACAGCAGGTAGCCCGCACGCACCTTTGGCCACGCGGCAGCAAAGGGCAAAAACTCGCTGTCGGACAGTGCCATCTCCCGCGTGGCACGTTCAGCGGCTTGGTTCATCATCAGCACCCGCTCAGGCACTTCGGCGGTCGGGGTTTGCTTCAGCGCCACGTGAAAGTGACTGAGCAGCGCATGCAGCCAATTGCCAAAATCGCGTTTGCCCAACTCGCCTTCCAGCTCGTCAACGGCTTGCAGCTTGAGCTGGCGCATCGCAAAAAATCGGTAAGGACAGCGGCGCAAATCTTCGTACGCGCTGGCTGACAAACGCGTCACTGGCAGCGCCTGAGCCGTGGGCGCTGGCATGGTCGTTGGCTGCAGGGTGAGCGCACGCTGAACGCGCGGATCTGCCGCGAGAACGACCTCGGGGTCAAGCCGCAAGGCTTGCACAAAACCACTCGGCATGAGGCGCTCGCCGCCTTCGCTGTTGCGCCACAGCACGTCGACCGGGTTGAACTGCAAGGTGTACAGCCAGGCCGCCCGGGCCGCAGCAGCCAAGGTCTCGCGTGAAGGCAAACCCAGCAACGCGCGTTGGGCTGGCGTCCACTGACCGGGCGGCTCGGGCGACACCGGCAAACGGACTTCATCAGCACCCGGAAACACCACCGCCTGCATCGGCCGGCCCAACAATTGGCTGAGCGGCAAGATCACCACTTGTGCCTCGGGCGGGTGCTCGGGCGTGAAGCTGGCCGACTCCAGCACCTGGTTGACCCAGGCGGTGAAGTCGCGCAGGCTCATGCGCGCGCCAAAGGTTTCGAATTCGTTTTCCAGCCCTTCGCGCAGCCTAAGCGCGTCCATCACGGCCTGCCCGGCGGTGTCGCTGAGCAAGCGTTCCCATTGCTTGGAAGCTTGTAGCGCGCCACGAAGCGCACGCAGCCAAGCCATCAATGCTTTGCCGCCTTGCAATGGCGCTAACAACGGCGCAGCCAGTGCGGCCAACGCGGCACTGGCTGTCAGCGAGGCGGTTTCAGCGTGGCTGACCGAACGCCATTCGCGCACACCGATTTTGCGCAATTCGATTTCGGCTGCGGTGACGGCCGCTGCGTTAAAGACAGGCGCATTTTTCAGCCAGTCCAGCATGGCGTCGGTCGAGGCGTCCCAGGT
>JABMMH010000436.1 GCA_013205645.1 Polaromonas sp.
CCGCTGGTGCCAAGGCAATTTGCAAAATGCCCGCTTGATCGCTGAACCCGGTATCCATCCTGTGCACCGCTCAATGTTCGGCACCGGCGCGATGGCTTATTTGTCGGCCCCGCTGTGGTTGTGCTTTTTGTCGCTCGGCACGGCCTTGTGGATGATGGACTCACCACTGGTTGCAGACTGGGCGAAACTGCCGCCAGAACTGATTGCCTTGTGGGTCTGGACGCTGTCCATGTTGTTCATGCCGCGTGTGTTGGGTCTGCTGTCAATACTGCTGCGCCGCGAACAACAGCAGTACGGCGGCACGCTGGCTCTGCTGCGCAGCGGCTTGCTGGAGACCGGCGTGGCCTTGCTGCAAGCACCTATCCGCATGGTGGCGCATTCGATTTTTGTGGTGGCGGCCATTACCGGCATCCAACTCGACTGGAAATCACCGCCGCGTGAAGCCAACGCCGTGCCGTGGCGTCATGCGATGGCGCACTTTGCACCGCAGACTGCGTTGGTGAGTCTGCTGGGCTTGCTGATGGCCATCGTCGACCCGAGCGCCTTGGTCTGGTTGCTGCCAGTGGGTCTGCCGCTGTTGCTGGCCATCCCCACGACAGTGCTGAGCAGCAAAGTCGGCATGGGCGCCGCTTTGCAAGCGCATGGCTACTTGTTGATTCCAGAAGAGTCGCGCGCACCGGCTGTCTTGCGCCGGGCTTGGTTGCATGCCCGCCAGCCGCTGGCGCTGGGTCTTCGGGCCGCTTGAAGTTGAGTGTGAAAGGCTAGAACTTGGGCATACCGCCCAAGCCTTTCATCCCGCCCATGCGCTTCATCATTTTCATCATGCCGCTGCCCTTCATCTTTTTCATCATGCCCTGCATCTGCTCAAACTCATTGAGCAAGCGGTTGACTTCCTGAACATGCACGCCTGAGCCCGCAGCGATGCGGCGCTTGCGGGTGGCCTTGATGAGTTCGGGCTTGCGCCGTTCCAGCGGCGTCATGCTTTGGATAATGCCTTCCTTGCGGCGAATGTCTTTTTCAGCCTTGCCCATGTCCATCTGGCCAGCCTTGGCCGCCATCTGCGCCGGCAGCTTGTCCATCAAGCTAGACAGGCCGCCCATGTTTTTCATCTGCTGCAGCTGACTCAAAAAATCGTCAAGGTCAAAGCCGCTGCCGCTTTTGAGCTTGGCCGCGAGCTTTTGCGCCGCCGCCACATCGACGCCAGCGGTGACTTGCTCGACCAGCGCCAAAATGTCGCCCATGCCCAGAATGCGACCGGCGTGGCGCTCGGCATCAAAGACCTCTAAGCCATCCAGCTTTTCGCTGGTACCCGAAAACTTGATCGGTGCGCCCGTGATTTGACGCACACTCAAAGCGGCACCGCCGCGTGAGTCGCCGTCGGTCTTGGTCAAGATGATGCCGGTCAAAGGCAGCGCATCCTTGAAGGCCTTGGCGGTGTTGATCGCGTCTTGGCCCTGCATGGCGTCGACCACGAACAAGGTCTCAACAGGTTGCAACACCGCGTGCAATTCCTTGATCTCGCTCATCAGCGCTTCATCAATCGCCAAGCGGCCTGCGGTGTCGACCAGCAGTACATCGAAGAAATGCCGGCGCGCGTAATCCAGTGCAGCTCGGGCAATGTCGACCGGCTTTTGGTCTGGCGAGCTGGGGAACCATTCGGCGCCAGCCTGCTGGGTGACGGTTTTGAGCTGCTCAATGGCGGCCGGCCGATAGACGTCGCCCGACACCGTCAGCACTTTTTTCTTGCGCTTTTCAATCAGGTGCTTGGCCAGCTTGGCAGTGGTGGTGGTTTTACCCGCACCTTGCAGACCGGCCATCAAAATCACCGCCGGTGGTTGCGCCGCTAGATTGATGTCGCTGATGCCTTCGCCCATGGTCGCAGCGAGTTCGCGGTTGACGATGCCGACCAAGGCTTGGCCCGGCGACAGCGACCCCATGACTTCTTGGCCCAAGGCTTTGTCCTTGACGCGGGCGACAAAGTCGCGCACCACGGGCAAGGCCACGTCGGCTTCCAGCAAGGCCATGCGCACTTCGCGCAGCATGTCCTGCACGTTCGCCTCGGTGATGCGGGCCTGGCCACGCATTTCCTTGACGAGGCGAGAGAGTTTGTCGGTGAGGGCTGAGGCCATGTGACGGCTCCACGCATGGAGCAAGGGTTAATGAAAACAAGCAGGGAAGGGATAAACTGTCTGCATGATTTTAGCTTTTAGCGCGTGGTTTGGCTTGGCGACAGCTGTCGGTGCCGCGCTTTTGTATGGTGTTCTAGCGCTGCGCAGCCAGCGCCTGAGCACGCCCGCAGCGCGCGCATGGCTGCTGGCTGCCTGGCTGTTGCACGCCATGGCGCTGGCGGCTGGCCTGTTTGGGCAGCCGCCGCGCTTTGGTTTCGCGCCGGCTTTGTCGACCACGGTCTGGCTGGTCGTGACCATCTACGCGATTGAAAGCGGCCTTATTCCGCAGCTCAAAGCGCGCTGGGCGCTGGCCGCCGTGGGTGCGGCGGCGGTGCTGTTGGCGCTGGTGTTTCCGGGCACCAGCTACCACCGCATTGCGTCGCCTTGGCTGCCTTTGCACTGGGCGCTGGGTCTGGCTTCCTATGGCCTTTTCGCCTCTGCATTGGTACACGGCTGGCTGATGAGCCGGTCGGAGCGCTCCATGCGCTCGGCGCATCCCAACGACTCGGGCGTGCCCTTGCTGACACTGGAGCGGCTGACCTTTCGCTTTGTCGAAGCGGGATTTATCTTGCTGACCGCGTCGTTGCTGGCCGGCTGGTTTTTTGCTGAGACCCTCTACGGCCCACATTTGGGCCCGCTGTGGAATCACAAAACTATTTTTTCAGTCTTGGCTTGGTTGACTTTTGCCGGCTTGCTGATCGGTCGGGCGCGGCTCGGCTGGCGTGGCCGCAAGGCCCGCAACGTTCTTTATCTGGGGTCCGGCTTGTTGCTGCTGGGTTACGCCGGCTCGCGTTTTGTTCTTGAAGTGGTGCTGCATCGGCTATGAAATACCTGTTGATTTTGGGCCTGACGATCGCCGTGATCTGGCTGTGGAAAAGCAACCGCCGGTCATCGCACACCGACAAACCCCGCCCACCGCAGCCGAAACCACAAACCAAGAGCCGCGCGCGCAAGTTGCCGGCCACTGAAATCGTCGCCTGCGACGTCTGCGCCGTGCATCTGCCGCAGGCCGAGGCCCTCATCGGCGGCCGCGGCGTCTACTGCAGCGACGCCCACCGCCGTCAGGCTGAAGGCTGATGGCTCAGCCAGAGACGTCAAAACCAACGCCACCGCTGTGGCAAGACGGCTGGTACCGCTTTGCGAGGCGCTTGGAATCACCCAACTTCGGGCCCAGGCCGGCCGGCGTGAAGCCAGCGCTGATCGTCATTCACGCCATCAGCCTGCCGCCGGGCGACTACGGCAGCGGCCAAGTGCAGCGTCTGTTCACCAACCAGCTGGATTGGGATGCGCACGATTATTTCCGCAGCATTCGCGGCCTGAAGGTGTCGGCGCATTTTTTCATCACGCGCGACGGTCAGCTCTGGCAGTTCGTCAGCTGCAATGACCGCGCCTGGCACGCCGGCGAATCGTCTTTCCGCGGCAAAGACAACTGCAATGATTTTTCCGTCGGGATTGAACTTGAAGGCCTTGAAGGGCTGTTTTTTGAACAAGCCCAGTACGACAGCTTGAGCAGCCTGTCGGCCAGCCTGCTCCAGGCTTACCCCATCCACCACGTGGCCGGGCACGAGCACATTGCACCAGGACGCAAGCAAGACCCAGGCGCAGGCTTCAACTGGGCTATGCTGCGCCGCGCCCTAGGCCTAGGACCGGCCAGCTTTCCGGCCGACACCGCCGATTCAGCACCTGAATAGGCTTACGCGAAGCCCCTTTTCTTCGAAACCAAGCGCATCGATCGCTACAATTAGTGGCTTGAACAATTAATCGCAAAAACACTACAGGTAGTGCTTGAATTAACTTTGGACACTAGATATAGTGTGTGAGCTTGATTAGATTAATGTGATTTGACATCTTTATAGCCCCCCATTTTCAGAACACAGACCCCACCGGCGACGCGCATCCCGCACCACTCTTGGCCTGCCACGCTTTTTACGAACACCCACGAACAATTCACCCGAGGAAATTTATGCAAACCAGCCTCCACGCCACCCACTCGCCCGCC
>JABMMH010000437.1 GCA_013205645.1 Polaromonas sp.
GTGCGCTACCAGGCTGCGCCACACACCGAAGTTGCAAATTATAGCCGCCTGAAATGCGCCTCAAGCGGCGAGTAAATCACGAATTTCCATGAGTTCTCTGCGCACGATTTCGAGGCGCTGAGGTGACATTCCATCGCCGAGCAACACGGACGAAATAGAAGTTTCAATGCCTTCCGCATCAGTTGGCTCAGACAAGGCATCGAGCTCATCCATGGCGTCGCTCAAGTCATCTACGCCTTCAAGCATGACTTCGCCGTTACGACGCTTGTCACGCTCAATCTGAACGATGTCTTGCAGCTTGTTGCGGGCGCCGCTGATGGTGAAGCCTTGGTCGTAGAGCAGGTCACGGATGCGGCGGATCATCAGCACTTCATGGTGCTGGTAGTAACGGCGATTCCCACGCCTTTTCATCGGGCGCAACTGGGTAAACTCCTGCTCCCAATAACGAAGCACATGAGGTTTAACGCCGCACAAATCACTGACTTCACCGATGGTGAAATAGCGTTTGGCGGGAATCAGAGGAAGGTCTTTCTCCAAGGAAATCAATGCGCTGGTGAGGAAAGCTATAAATCTACTCTAAGTCGAAAGCAACTGCAAACCATTGCCAACTTTTGGAGAGTATTTTTGAAAAATCAGCCCTGAATCTGCTCTTTGAGTTTGATGCTGGCGTGAAAGGTGACTACCCTGCGCGCTTCGATAGGAATGGCTTCACCTGTTCTGGGATTGCGGCCGGGTCGCGGCGCTTTGGTCCGAATCTGGAAGTTACCAAAGCCGGAAATCTTCACGTCGTTGCCGTCCACCAAGTCGTCAGAGATCAGTGTAAAAAAAGCATCCACCATATCTTTGGACTCGCGCTTGTTGAGGCCAATTTTCTCGAACAGCAATTCCGCCAAATGGGCTTTGGTCAGCGCTGGGGTTTCCAGACTGTCGACAGAAAAATCCATGTTGGCTCCTTGCCCGCTATCGTGTATTGATTGGATTGGATTGGAGAATTGTGCCGTGTTTCAGGCACGCAAGCGAGCACCGAGCACGCTTTGAAGTCGTTCAATCACAGCCTTCACGGCCACATCGATTTGCTCTTCAGTCAATGTGGCATCGTCACGGCTGAGCACCAAACGAACCGCCAGACTTTTCTCGCCCAACTGCATACTGGTGCTGGCTTGTTGAGGGCGATAGACATCAAACAGCGTGGCGGAACGCAGCAGACTGCCGATGCCTGCGCTGTCGATAGCCGCTTTCAAAGCCGCATGCGTGACGCTTTCGTTGACGATCACCGCCAAGTCACGCTCGACGGGTTGGTGCTTGCTGACGTTGCTGAACTGTGGGACTCGGCGCTGCAAGACGGCGTCGAGTTCAAGCTCAAACAAGATGGGCGCTTGCGGCAATTCGTAGCCCTGTCGCCATTGCGGATGCAACTCGCCAACAAAGCCGATGGCCCTGCCCTGGACGCTGACGCTGGCGCAGCGACCTGGATGCATCGCCGGGTGACTGGCCGGCGTGAAGACGGCTTGCAGCGGCGCCAGCAATGTCTCGACATGGCCCTTGACATCAAAGAAGTCGACGTTGCGGTCGGTCTGCGACCAAGCCAAGCTGTCGAGCGCGCCATAGGCCAAACCAGCGACATGCATCGGCTGATCAAAACCGGCCACCGTGGTGTCGGTGTTCAACGTTTCTGGGCTACGCAAAAACACGCGACCCAGTTCAAACACGCGCACCCGGCTGGCCTTGCGATCAAGGTTGAACTTCAGCACTTGCAGCAACGAGCCGACCAGTGAAGAGCGCATCACGCTCATCTGGCTGGCAATCGGATTGAGCAGCTTGATCGGGTTTGGATTGCCCGCCAACTCACGCTCCCAGCGCTCTTCCACGAAGCTGAAGTTGATGGTTTCTTGGTAGCCCAGCGCGGCCAGTGAACGACGTACCGCAAAAGGACTGCGCACGGCTTCCGGGTTGATGCGCGCTGAAATCGGCGCCAATGGCGGCGTGCTCGGCAGTTGGTTGTAGCCCACCATGCGGACCACTTCTTCGATCAGGTCTTCTTCAATCTGCAAGTCAAAACGGTA
>JABMMH010000438.1 GCA_013205645.1 Polaromonas sp.
CTGGGACTGGATCGGCATGAACCTGGACGATGGCAGCGCCCTGACCGCGTTCAGGCTGCGGGACAAGGACGGCAATGCCGTGTGGGACGGCGGCTCTTTCAGAGCGGTCAAAGGCGAGTTGCATACCTTCAACCGTGGCGAAGTGATTTTCAAGCCGGTTCGGCTCTGGAAAAGTCCATTGAGCCAAACCAGTTATCCGGTGGAATGGACAGTCCGGACACCGGCGGATTTCTACACCGTCAAGGCAGTCATCGACAACCAGGAGCTCGACAGCCGCAATTCCACCGGTGCCATTTACTGGGAAGGCTTGAGCGAGCTGATCGACAGCCATGGCAAGCGCGTAGGCATGGGCTACCTAGAAATGACGGGGTATGCCCAGGCCCTCAAGCTATAACACCTGCTTGTGCTTACCAGTCAGTCCCCCAAGGCTTGCGAAACCCCGCTTTTCAAAAGCCTGCGGTAGTAAGCGCGCTGTGGACTGGGAGACTGGGACATATAAACCGTGCAGGTCTGTTCCTTGGGATCGGCCCAAAAGAACGTACCCGCAGCGCCAGCCCACATGAATTCGCCTGCAGAGCCGTGCACGCCTGCAATACCATCGCCCTGCCGGACCAGAAAGCCCAACCCAAAGGTATAGCCTTGGGAGCCGAGCAACAGCATGCCGGGATTGGTGCTGGTATTGATAGTGCTGCCCAAGTGGTCCGACGTCATCAAAGTCACCGTCGGGCGGGACAAGATACGCGCGCCGTCAAGTTGCCCGCCGTTGAGCATGGCCTGGCAAAACCGCAGGTAGTCGCCCGCAGTGCTCACGCCACCTGCGCCGCCCGAATCGTTGCCCGGTGGTTTGCTCACATCGATCAGCTTGTTGGTCAACCCGGTGGCCGGGTCCTTGGGAAAGGCCTCAGCCAGACGCGAGGCATTTTCAGCAGGCACTGAAAAACCCGTGTCTTTCATTTTCAGTGGCTTGAAAATTCGTTCGTCCATGAATTCTCCCAAACGCTTGCCCGTGACAGCTTCCACGACCCGCCCCTGAACATCCACCGACAGGCTGTATTCCCAAGTTGTTCCCGGCTGCTGCGCCAGCGGAGCCTTGCCTAGCGCCTCGGCCATCTGTGCGCCCGGCAGTTCGCGCGCGTCGTAGTCAAGATCAGTTTTGTACACACCGGCCTTGATGTAGGCATCACGCACCAGCGTATTTTTGGTCAACTCGCCATATGCAATACCCGATGTGTGGCGCAGCAAGTCCTGGACGGTAGGCTCTTTGTTCGCCGCGACCAATTTGAATGTAGTGGCCTGGGTCGCCGGATCCACAACGGGCACACTGACCATCGGGCTTTTGAACGATGGCAAATATTTCGACACCGGGTCAGTCAACTGCACCTGGCCGTCTTCCACCAGCATCATCAAGGCCGTAGATGCCATGGGCTTGGTCATGGAGTAGATGCGAAAAATCGAATCTAGTTTCATGTCACCGCCCGAAGCATTGTTGAGTTTGCCAAAAGCCTGCGAATAAACCAGTTTTCCCTTGCGCGCAATCATCACCACTGCGCCGGGCAGTTTGCCCTGCGCCACTTCCTGCTTGAATGTGCTGGTGATTTTCTCCAATCGCTGCGACGACATTCCGACTGATTCAGGCGTGGCCATGGGGAGGGGTTGCGCCTGCGCGACGGCCGACAGCATCCAGGCGGCCGATACATAAGCCAGCTTGCGCGGCGAAAATTGAAATGGTTTGATGTGCATGGTTTTCCCTTGACGTTAAAAATTTTTTACTTTGAATCCGGTTGCGTGTCGCTTACTGCCCAAGCTGCGGCGCACTTTTCAGCAATTCGGCCAGGTAAGGCGCCCACAATCTGGCCTGTTGCCCGGTCGTTCCATGGCCGGCGGTGTTTTCGCTTGCGGGCAGAATCACAAAACGGCCATTTTTCACGCGTTTGACTTCGCTTTGCAGCAGGCCCAACTCCGGCGGGTTTCGTTCGTCATCGGCCGAGTTGATGGCCAGGAGCGCTGCCTGGATTTTTTCCAGTCCCGGCGACGGGTTGTAGTCGCGCGATGAATCCCACTGGTACAGATGGTCGTTGGCGTCGCCGCTGAACGGTGCGTTCAGGCGCTGGTTGAGCAACTGGTCCGCTTTCTCGCGCGTGGGCGCCGCCTTGTGTAGCGCCTGTGTGCCGCCATTGCTCGCAAAACCGTAGAACACCGAGGCAAATTGCAGGCTTTTCGGCTGTTTGGTGTAGTTGCCATTCATCCATTCCGGATCGTTGCGGACCGAGTCGACAATAAGGCGGCGCAATATCCAGTTGCGGC
>JABMMH010000439.1 GCA_013205645.1 Polaromonas sp.
CTTCTTTAGACAGTGTCCCACCTAAACTGCTGTCCCAAATTCTGGGTCCACTTCAGAACGCGCTAATTCAGGCTAAGAAATAATGCCTTTTGTTGTATTTTTAACTGCATACATAAACTTACTGGTTTTTTTAGACCAAGCGGTATCATTGGAAGCTCATCAATAGCCAAAGACTTTTCATCCTGAAGTTTATGCCTTGACGTGGCGTATTTGATCCCATGAAGCCCCCAGTGCCCGACCCCCTGTTGACGCCTGCCATGCGCAGCGTCGCGTCAGCTATGGCGCGCGCTAAACGGTTGCCCTTTTACAGCATGACAGCGCTTCAAGCTCGGCAGGCCTATGCCGCCGGTGCCGGGGTGTTGGAGTTGCCTGTCAGAGTGCTGGTGCAGGTGCAAGACTTCACGCTCCCAGCCCGTGACGGTGCGGCTTTGCCGGCCCGTCTTTACCTGCCGCGCTTAGCCGAAGTGGACGAGCGGCCTTGGCCGACCTTGTTGTATTTTCATGGTGGCGGTTTCACCATTGGGAGTATCGCCACCCATGACGTTTTGTGCCGTGAATTGAGCCATGCGGCAGACTGTGCGGTGGTCTCGGTGGACTACCGGCTCGCCCCAGAGCATAAATTTCCAACGGCGGCAAACGATGCCTGGGACGCGCTGCAAGAACTGGTAAAAGCTGCAGACAGCTTGGGGCTGGACGCCAGCCGAATAGCGGTAGGCGGTGACAGTGCCGGCGGCACGTTGGCTGCCGTCTGCGCCGTACTGGCGCGTGATGCTGGCTTGCCCTTAGCGCTGCAACTGCTGATTTATCCCGGCTGCGCGGCCCACCAAGACACCCAATCACACCATACCTTTGCGCACGGTTTTGTCTTGGACGAGCCCAGCATCACCTGGTTTTTCAACCAATACATTCGGACCCCGGCAGACCGTGATGACTGGCGCTTTGCGCCCTTGAACGCACCTGACGTGGACAACGTTGCACCCGCTTGGCTGGGCTTGGCCGAATGTGATCCGCTGGTTGATGAGGGCTTGCTCTATGCCGACAAATTGCGCGCGGCGGGCGTCGCAGTGGATTTGGAGATCTACCGCGGCGTGACGCACGAGTTCATCAAAATGGGCCGAGCTATTCCTGAGGCCTTGCAAGCGCACGCCGCCGCGGCGATGGCCTTGCGTCAGGCTTTCGGCTGCAAACAATAAGGGAACAAGGGCGTAAAAAAATGACCATAAACAACACACTTTTGCAGCCACAGCAGACGTTTCGTTTCACGCACCGACTGCGTGTTCGCTGGGCCGAAGTAGACATGCACAGAGTTGTCTTCAATGCGCACTACATGCAGTATGTCGACACGGCCATGGCCGAGTATTGGCGCACTCTGGCCTTGCCATACGAAGAAATGATGCAAGAACTGGGCGCTCAGTTGGTGGTGAAAAAAGTCACTCTCGACCACCATGCGTCAGCAGGTTTTGATGACCAAATCGACGTCAGCCTGCGGTGTCAGATTCTGGACAACGCAGCGATCGTTTTCAAAGGTGCCATTCAACGAGGGGACGAGCTGCTGGTGTCTTTTGAGCTGAGCTGTGTTTTTGTCGA
This sequence comes from Polaromonas sp., assembly GCA_013205645.1. GTDB lineage: Bacteria > Pseudomonadota > Gammaproteobacteria > Burkholderiales > Burkholderiaceae_C > Polaromonas. The sequence goes on from JABMMH010000439.1 coordinate 1,588, forward strand.
CCCCATTAGCAAAAGTCCTCGCTCCGTGCACAGTGCACTGCGCCAAGTGCTCGAAAATTTTGAAGCCGGCAAGCCGGTGCTGACGCTGAAAACAGGCGATTGGGAAGCCCTCGGCTGGGATGCGATGGAAGTGCGCATTGAGGTCTTTGTCGACGAGCAGCTGATCCCCTTAGAGCTCGAGAACGACGCGGACGATGAGGCCGCTTTCCATGCGGTCGCCTACAACGGCATAGGCCAAGCGGTGGCGACAGGTCGATTGCTCGCTGGCCATCAGGGCCAAGGACGGATTGGTCGCATGGCTGTCAAGCGTGTGCTCAGGGGTGTCGGCCAAGGGGCTGCGGTGTTAGCCGTTTTGCAAGCTGAAGCGACACGGCGGGGTGACCACGAGGTGGCTTTGCATGCGCAAACCAGTGCCCAAGGTTTTTATGAGCGGCTGGGCTTCAAGGCACGCGGTGACTTGTTTGACGAGGTCGGCTTGTCGCACATTGAGATGTTCCTGCTGCTGTGACCGCAGCGTCCAGCTCAGGCGTGCAGCGGCCAAGTCAGCCGCACCAGTTGCTCGTCTGAGTCGACACTGTTAGACGATCCAGCGTTGAGAGTTTTCTCGCAGACTGTTGCACTGAAACCGGTTGTATTCAGCTCTGCGGCAACCCACATGAGGGTACTGCAGCGCGTGCCATAGCCATGCAGACCGTGTTCGGGGATATCGATAAGAGCGCTCGAGAGGGCGTACTCAAACGCTGTTGCAACGCCAGTGTTCGGCAAATCTTGTAAAGCCGCCCGCGCCGAGTTGCCTAATGCGGGCCACAAAATACGCGTTAATGCAGATTCGTTGCTGTCCTCATCAGCTTTTGACAACGCCGAAGTCATGGCCGCTTTCAAGGCCTGCGTTTTAGGCCAAGGCGTGTCCAGCAGCGCATTCGACAAGCCATAAACTCCGGGTGAAAGCGGCAGCGTTTGCCAGCCTGAAGGCGTCTGTTGGCTGTTCATTGGCACCGCGCCAAGGTTGGCGCGGTTGCTGGCCCAGGTCCATTCGCCGCGTAAAAAATCACCGATGACCAGATTACAGCCGCCATACGACATGGCGTCGGTGTCTGCCAAAAATTGAGCTGCACTCATCCGCCCTTCAAGCCAGCGCAAAGGCAAGTCGCCGCGTGACAAAGCCGCCGCCGGTGCATTGGGCTCCCGCACATTGGTCAGCAGCGCGATGCGGCCGTGGGTAGTGCTGCCCATCCAGGTGCCGCCGGCCCGCAAGTCGCGGCCTGACAGCACCGTGACGTCGCCCAGCGTGGTCCATACAGCCAGCGGCAGCGTTGGCCGGTCACGGTATTCATCGCGATTGGACGCGATCACCAAGGGCCAGCGAGAGGAGACCCCAATGGCGATGGCCAGCAGGCACATGTCAGACGTCTGCCAGCAGCGGATAGGGCAGCGGCAACAAGGTGAGAGCCGCACCGCTATCCGACACAGCGGTCAAGCTGCCATCGATGGCAGCAGCGGTCTGAATCGACACGATGGCTTCAAATCCGCCGCCAGGTGCAGGCGCGGCAGCCGCAACCAAACCGCAAGGCTGCTCGGCATCGGCGCTGTGGAACACTTCTTGACCAACACTCAGCGCAGCGTCGGCATGAACGATGTAGGCGCGGCGCTTGAGCGTGCCACGAAACTGGCTGCGGGCGACGATTTCTTGCCCGGGGTAGCAGCCTTTCTTGAAGTTAACGCCGCCCACCGATTCGTAATTCAGCATTTGCGGCACGAAAGCCTCAAAGATTGGCTGGGTGATCATGGCAATACCAGAGTGCACGCTCAACCATTGCCATTGGTCGAGTGCGATCTCGGGGAAGACGGGTGGTGGCGTACCCACTGGTGCACACCACAGCGCACGGGCAGTGCCGTCGGCAAGTGGTAACACCACCAAATTGGCTGAGGCGGCATCGGTCTTCGACCAGACGCGGCTGGCGTCGCCACCTTGGCTCATCACCGCCTCGCCAGTCAAGCCTAGCAGTGTGAATTCGTCACTCGCGTCGCTGAGCTTGGCCTTGGCGCGCATCACAAACATCGACAAACGCTTCAGGGTGGCGGGCAAAATATCCCGGCTGCAGACCATCAAAATCTCGTCGGGGCTGCGTTTGAACACCACAAAACTGGCCTGCATGCGGCCTTTTGGATTGCAAAATGCGGCCAGCCGCGCCTCGGACAAGCCGAGCAACGCGACATCTTGCGTCAGCTGGCCTTGCAGAAAGCTGGCAGCATCTTCGCCGATGACGCGGATCACGCCCATGTGTGTGAGTGCGACCTGTCTGGACGGCGTTATCGAAGTCGTTGATGGGGTTGAAGTGTGCATCCCTGAATTATCATAGCCATTGGGTTTTAATGATGGCTTTGCTGAAGGTGGTCCACTGGTGCGTCGTGTCTTTTCAAGTCTGTTGACGCTGGTTTTTACTGGCAGCTTGCTGTTTGTCGGTGCGGCTCTGTGGTGGTTGCACGAACCCTTGACCCTGCAAGCGCAGCCGGGCAGCACTGTGCTGGACCTCGAAGTCGAGCCTGGCACGTCGGCCAAAGGCGTTGCCGAGGCGGCGGTGGCCAGCGGTGCCAAAACCCAGGCGAGCTGGCTTTATCTGTGGTTTCGCGTGTCTGGCGAGTCGCGTCAGATCCGCGCTGGCAGTTACGAAATCACCGCTGGCACCACGCCGCGCAAACTGCTACGCATGCTGGTGCGCGGTGAAGAGGCCCTGAAAAGCGTGTCTTTGCCTGAAGGTTGGACCTTCGAGCAAGTCATGGCCGCACTGCAAACAGCAGAAAACCTCAGGCCTGATGCACGCGGCATGACGTCGGATGACATCATGGCGAAAATCGGCAAACCGGGCATTCACCCCGAGGGCCGGTTTTTTCCGGACACTTACACCTATGCCAAAGGCAGCAGCGACTTGGCCGTACTCCAACGCGCCGCCCGGGCCATGGACAAACGACTGGATGCCGCATGGGCGCTGCGCCAGCCCGACACGCCCTTGAAAAGCCCCGATGAAGCGCTTATTTTGGCCAGCATCATCGAAAAAGAAACCGGCAAGCCGTCTGACCGTGCCACCATCGGCGGGGTCTTCACCAATCGCTTGCGCATTTCCATGTTGCTGCAGACCGATCCGACCGTGATTTACGGTCTGGGTGCTGCGTTTGACGGCAACCTGCGCCGCAGCGACTTGCGTGCTGACACGCCCTACAACACCTACACCCGCGCTGGTTTGCCGCCGACGCCGATTGCCATGCCCGGCCGCGCCGCGCTGTTGGCTGCGGTGCAACCCGCCAAGACAAACGCGCTGTACTTTGTCTCACGCGGCGACGGCAGCAGCCAGTTCAGCGCGACGCTGGACGAGCACAACCGTGCCGTCAACAAATACATTCGGGGGCGCTGATTCTTGACAACCGCACAATGGCCTGGACTTTTCATCAGCTTTGAAGGCATCGATGGCGCCGGCAAATCAACCCACATTGGCGCCTTGGCCGCCGCCTTCAAGGCGAAGGGCAGGGCCGTCACGCTGACCCGCGAACCGGGTGGTACGCCGCTGGCAGAAACGCTGCGCACACTGGTGCTGAATGACGCGATGGACCCGCTGACCGAAGCGCTGCTGATGTTTGCCGCACGCCGTGACCACTTGTCTTGCGTGATCTTGCCGGCGCTGGCGCGCGGTGACGTGGTCTTGTGCGACCGCTTTACCGACGCCACCTTTGCCTACCAAGGCGGTGGCCGTGGCTTTGACGAAGCGGTACTCAAGCAGCTTGAAATCATGGTGCAAGGGACGGCAGGTTTGGACGCAACGCTGCTGGTTCAGCCAGAACTCACCGTCTGGTTTGATCTTGCGCCTGAGGAAGCCGCCAAGCGTCTCGCCGGCGCCCGCGTGCCAGACAAGTTCGAGTCGCAACCAGTTGAGTTTTTTCGCCGCGTTGCCGATGGTTATGCGCGGCGATTCATTGCTGAGCCGAGGCGTTTTGCGCGCATTGATGCTGGGCAAACGCAGTCGGCCGTTTGGCAAGATGTGCACGCTGTTTTTGTGGCCAAAGGCTGGCTGGTATGAGTGACAACAACACCTTGGCAGAGCGCAGCCAACTCGCACCTTGGCTGCAAGTCCAGCTCGAAAGCCTGCTGAGCCAACGCGGTCACGCTTGGTTGTTGAGCGGCCCTTCGGGTTTGGGTCAGTTTGACTTGGCCCTGGCGCTGGCGCGGGCTTGGTTGTGTGAAGCGCCCAGCCCGCAGGGCGCTTGCGGCCATTGCGGCAGTTGCCACGCCGTGGATGTGCACACCCACGCAGATTTGCGCATGTTGATCCCAGAAACACTGTCGCTCAGTCTGGGCTGGCCACTGGACCAGAAAACCCAAGAAGAGTTGGACAACAAAAAACGCAAACCCAGCAAAGAAATCAAGGTCGATGCAGCTCGCCAGGTGGTGACCTTCTCCCAGCTCACCCGTTCGCGTGGCCCTACCAAAGTGGTCTTGGTGTTCCCGGCTGAGCGCATGAATGGCATCACCGCCAACACCTTGCTGAAGACACTGGAAGAGCCGCCGGGCGAGGTCAAGTTCATCTTGGCCACCGAGGCAGCGCAGCAGTTGCTGCCGACCATTCGCAGCCGCTGCCAGAGCCACACCATGCGCTGGCCGGCGTTTGATGAAAGCCTGGCTTGGTTGCAAAGCCAAAGTGCCATGGATGAAAGCGCGAAAGCCGGTCGCGCCAAGCCGCCACCACCGAAGCTAGAAGACTTGCGGGTGTTGCTCGCAGCGGCCGGTGGCCGGCCGGCTGATGCGCTGGCTTGGGTTCAAAGCGGCGCGCCAGATGAAGCGGCCCGCGACTGGCAGGCGCTGCCGAAAGCGATGGCACGCGGTGATGTCGGTGCCTTGACTGGCTGGGCACCCGCGTTGGTGGTGGATGCGCTGCAAAAAATTTGTCACGACGTCTGGGCCGCTAAAGTCGGCGCTCAACCGCGCTTTTTCACCCTGAGCGATCTGCCTTTGCCGGCGCGTCAACCGGCATCGGTTGAAACTCAAAACCTTGGCAGTCCGGCCAGCATATTTGCTTTGTCGGCTTGGTCTAAAGAGCTTGCCGCCACCGCCCGAACGGTCGAGCACCCTTACAACCCCGGCCTCATGCTCGAAGCCTTGGTCAGCCGGGCCAAGCAGGCGCTGACGACGCGTTAATTCCCTCCCTTTTACACCTGATTCCCATGTTCACCGACTCCCACTGCCACCTCGTTTACCCAGAGCTCAAGGACAATCTGCCGCATATCCGCGAAGCCATGGCTGCGGCCCAAGTTGATCGGGCGCTCGTCATTTGCACCACGCTGGAAGAGTTCGACGACGTCCATGCCCTGGCTGTCGGCTACGACAATTTTTGGTGCAGCGTCGGTGTCCATCCCGACAACGAAGGCGTGACTGAGCCCAGTCTGGATGATCTGTTAGTCCGTGCAAGCCGGCCCAAAGTCGTCGGTATCGGTGAAACTGGTTTGGACTATTTCCGTTTGGGTGAGCGCACAGTGGCGGACATGGCCTGGCAGCGTGAACGTTTTAGGGTGCATATTCGGGCCGCACGCCAAACCGGCAAACCGCTGATCATTCACACCCGCAATGCTTCCAACGACACGCTGGCCATTTTGAGGGAAGAGGGCGAAGATGCCAGTTTGGGCAGTGCCGGCGGCGTGTTTCATTGCTTCACAGAAAGCCAAGCAGTGGCACGGGCCGCGCTTGACCTGGGTTTTTACATCTCTTTTTCTGGCATTTTGACTTTCAAGACGGCCGCCGACCTGCGCGATGTCGCCGCTTTTGTGCCCATGGATCGGATGCTGATCGAAACCGACAGCCCTTACTTGGCACCCATGCCTTACCGCGGAAAAACCAACAATCCGTCGTATGTGCCTTTGGTGGCACAGCAAATTGCCCAGGTCCGCAGCATGAGTGTCGAGGCCGTCGCCGAGGCCACCAGTCACAACTTTGAGCGCCTGTTCACCTGTGTCATGACCGCATAAAACATGCACAGTAACGCCTATAAAAACTTCACAAGTTACTTTAAGTTATCGCTGATAAGCCTTGTTTTTGCTGTATTTTCAAGCGCGAAAGCAGGGTCCTACGATGACTTCTTCACGGCAATCAAGCGCGACAATGCAGGAGCCATCACAGCCTTGGTTCAACGCGGCTTTGACCCCAATACCATAGACCCACAGGCGCGCCACGGCCTGACCATGGCACTGGCTGATTCTGCCTTGCATGCAGCAGAAGCCTTGCTAGCCGCACCTGGCATCGACGTTAATTTTCTGAATGCGCAGGACGAAAGTCCGCTGATGTACGCCGCCTTGAACGGTCATTTGGCCTTGGCCAAAAAGCTGATTGAGAAAGATGCAGACGTCAATAAAACCGGTTGGACGCCGCTGCATTACGCCGCCACCAAGGGGCACGTTGAGATCATGCGTTGGCTGCTGGAGCACAACGCCTTTGTTGACGCGGAATCACCCAACGGCACCACGCCGCTGATGATGGCGGCGCAGTACGGCAATGGCGCAGCAGTCCAACTGCTGTTGGATGAAGGCGCTCAAGCAACGCAGACAAACAAACAAGGTTTGACTGCGCTGGATTTTGCAGAGCGCGGCAGCCGCCCTGATGCCATCAAGCTTCTCACCGCACCAGCCGTTAAACCACGGCAGCCAGCGGGTCAGTGGTGATCAGTAGTCCTGTAGAGCAGGGCGCAACACAATCTCGTTGACGTCCACCTCGGGCGGTTGTTCGATGGCGTAGGCAATGGCTCTGGCCACGGAGTCAGCGGGTATGGCGATCTCGTATTTCACGCCGACTGCTTTGAGGCTGGCTTCGTGTGTGCTGCCCAGTTTCAATTCGGACTCCACCGCACCGGGCGAAATAATCGTAGTCCGAATGCTGCCGCCAACTTCATGGCGCAGACCTTCTGAGATGGCGCGAACGGCAAACTTCGTTCCGCTGTAAACCGTGCCGCCCGGGCTCGACACCTTGAGTCCAGCCACTGACGCGAGGTTGATGAAATGGCCGTTTCCTTGCGCTTGAAACACCGGCAATGCCGCTGCAATGCCGTACAAAACACCTTTGATATTGATGTCAATCATGCGCTCCCATTCCTCAACTTTGCCTTCCTTCAGCGGTGCAATCGCCATCAAACCAGCGTTGTTGACAAGAACGTCAACCTTGCCAAACGCATCTACACCTTTTTGAACCAAGGCTGTGACTTGAGCCGCGCTGGTGACATCCGTTGTCAGCACCTCAACTTGGGCACCGGCGGCACGCAAGTCTTTGGCGATCGCTTCCAGTTTGTCGGTTCGACGTGCGCCCAAGACCAAGAGCGCGCCCTTGGCCGCCAAGTGCCGCGCAGTGGCTTCGCCCAAGCCGCTGCTGGCGCCGGTGATGACAATGACTTTGCCTGTGATGTTGTTGTTCATGAAGAATCCTTGTGACGCTGGCCCATGCCGGCAATGGTCTTCAGTGTGGGCGCATCATGGATTCTTGGCTTTGATAAGGGTATCTACTGAGTCTCGAGGGGTTTTTTGCCACTGCGTTTTGACCCTTACGTGTCTTTTAAATATTCTACGATGTATATTATGTTAAGTATCATCTTGATCAGAATTCATCTGATCGTCGAAAGCCTCACTCACCTGTGCGGGTCTTGATCGCCTCAACCTGCTCCCATGCGATATCGGCCACGCGCATATAGCGCTCGCCCATGGCATGCGCATCGGCACTTGTCGCGGTACCGCGTTTCACCCGACCACGGATACCGTGAAGAATCGCGGCGAAGCGAAACATGTTGAAGGCGATGTAGAAATCAAGATCGGGCATGCCAGTCCGCCCAGTCCGACTGCAATACGCAGCCACATAGGCCGCTTCATCTTGCAGGCCTTGCGCTTTCAGATCAAGACCGCGGATACCGCCCAAGATGTCTGGTGGCATCCGATACATCATGGCGTTGTAGGCAAAGTCGGCCAAAGGATGGCCCAGCGTCGACAACTCCCAGTCGAGCACTGCCAGCACACGCGGCTCAGTCGGATGGAAAATCATGTTGTCCGCCCGAAAATCACCGTGGGTGATGGCGGTTTCATCGTCCGTTGGAATATGCGCCGGCAACCAAGCAACCAGTTGGTCCATGGCGGGGTGTCTGCCAGCGAGCTCATCGTCGAGGTACTGTTGCGACCAACGCGCAATCTGCCTAGCCACATAACCACCGCTGCGGCCATAGTCGGCAAGACCAATGGCTGCAGGTGAAATGGAGTGCAGCTTGGCCAGCGTGGCATTCATCGCATCCAGGTAGTCGGCCCGCTCTGCTTGCGGCACGTCCGTAAAACTGGCGTCCCAAAAAATTCGGCCTTCAACCATGTCCATCACAAAAAACCAACTGCCCAAAACCGTGTCGTCCATGCACAGACCATGAATTTTGGGTACCGGAAAATCAACCGTGCCAAGCGCGGCCATCACCCTCGCCTCGCGCTCCACGGCGTGTGCGCCTTTGAGCAACACACCCGGTGGTTTTCTGCGGAGAACATATGAGCGCTGTGGTGTTCTTAGCCGGTAAGTCGGATTCGACTGGCCGCCTTTGAACTGGTCGACCAACAACGGGCCTTCAAAACCAGCGACGTTGTCTTTCATCCAGCGGGTCAGCGCCACCTCGTCAATCCGGTGTTGCTCACGGACTGGTATGGTGTCGGCGGAAACAACAGGCGTGCTCATGCGTTCACCTTTGACAATGCCTCGCGTTTGATTTTCTTGGCGAGCGACCATTTGTGGACTTCGGTCGGGCCGTCGTAAATTCGGAAAGCGCGGATTTCACGGAAGACTTGTTCGACAATGTTGTCGCGAGAAACTCCGCTGCCGCCCATGACCTGAACGCAGCGGTCAGCCACGCGAAACAAGGCATCCGACACGGCTACTTTGGCCATCGAGCTTTCAGTCGTGGCTTGCGATCCGCCATCTAAAACACCTGCACACCAGTCAATCATCAGGGCTGATTGCTGCAAGTCGATCAAGTTATCGGCCAGCATGAAGCCGACACCTTCGTGGTCGACCAGCAGTTTGCCAAAGGCTTTGCGGGTGGTCGCGTATTGCACGGCGATTTCGTGCGCCCGTGTGGTTGCGCCGTGCCAGCGCATGCAGTGCGACAAGCGCGCCGGCGACAGACGAATTTGGGCGTAACGAAAACCTTCGTGGGCAGCGCCCAGTACCTGACTGTCGGTTACCCGAAGCTGGTCAAAAATAACCTGCGCATGGCCGCCCGGCATAGAGCTGTCCATGGTGTCGAGGATGCGCTCAATACGCACAGCCGGATTCGGCAAGTCGATCAAAAACATCGTGGCTTGCGCCTTGTCACCAGTGCCGGTACGCGCCATCACAATGCCGACCGACGCGCCCATCGCTCCGGTGATGAACATCTTGCGACCGTTGATCAACCAATCGTTACCGTCTTGCACGGCCGTGGTTTGCAACATAGACGGATCAGACCCTGCACCGCCCTCGGAGGCCGGCTCGGTCATAAAGAAGGCCGAACGGGCTTCGCCTCGAATCAGCGGCTCCAAAAAATGCTGTTTCTGCTCCGCCGTGCCAATCTTGCCCAGCAAGAACATATTGCCCTCGTCGGGTGCCATGGTGTTGACGGCCACCGGGCCCAGCGGCGACAAGCCGGAACGCTTCAGGACTGCAGCCGTTTCAAGCTGTGTCAGATGGCCGCCATCGGTCAAGATGTGCGGTGTCATCAAGCCGGCAGCGCGTGCTTTGCTGCGCAGCTCCAAGACCAACTCTTCAGTTGGACCATGTGCTGTACAACGGGCATCACTTTCGTAAGGGATGACAACGTCGCGGACAAAGGCTTCAACGCGATCAGCCAAAAGTCGGCTGCGGTCAGTGGGGCTTGGCGTGTGCATGGTGTGTCCTCAGTAAGTCAATGTGTATAACGAGTTTGAACAGTCACAGACTGCTGACAAGATGGCCGCCGTCAACCGCTAGCACGGCGCCGGTCATGTAGCGCGAGGCATCTGAGGCCAACAGAAGCATCGGGCCGTCAAGGTCTGACAGCTGTCCAAGGCGGCGTTGTGGAATCCGTTTGATCAGGGCTTTGCCGGCATCGGTGAGCCAAAATTCTTGGTTCAATTCGGTCTCGACGTAGCCGGGTGCAATCGCGTTGACGCGGATGCCGTGGCGCGCCCATTCCAGCGCCAGTGACTTGGTCAGCTGAATCACACCCGCCTTGGACACCGCGTAGGAAACCACCCCACCCGCTTGCCTGAGGCCCAAAATCGAGGCGACGTTGACGATGCAGCCGCAGCCGCGCTCCTTCATGCCTGGCGCCAAAGCTTGCGCCACAAAAAACATGGCTTTTAGGTTGGTGTCCAACACCGTGTCCCAGTCGTTCTCCGTGTGCGTCAGCGCAGCGCCTTCACGCACAACGCCTGCGTTGTTGACGAGAATGTCCACCGGGCCAGCGGCATGAGCTAATCGAGCGCGGGACGCACTGTCGGTGACATCAAGCGCAATGGTGGTGACTGAATGTCCGAAGGCCCGGACTTTGTCGGCGACAGATTCAAGCGCCTCGACACGCCTGGCCACCAACACCACGTCGGCGCCCTGATTGGCCAGCAATTGTGCGAAATAGGCACCCAAGCCGCTGGAGGCACCAGTGATCAGTGCACGCTTGCCTGAAAGTGAAACCGAGTCATTCATCATGTTGAAACCTATTGCTTGATCTGCATGAAAAATATTGTAGGACAATTTGATAGACAAAGAAAGGTGGGTTTATGAGTTGACAATGTCACCCATGAAGTCACCTATTGCTGCCAATCAAACCTATGAAAAAACGCAAGTCAGTGCCTCTGACCAAGTCTTCTTTGGCATTGTGAACGGTTTGGAATTGCAAAAGTTTGTACCCGCGCAGCGACTGGTGGAGATTGACTTGGCCGAGCAGTTTGGGGTCGGCCGCAACTCCGTGCGCGAAGCCCTGCAGCGTTTGGCGGCTGAAGGCATGGTGGAATTGCACCGCCACAAAGGCGCTGTGATTCGATCACTGTCAATGCATGAAACGCTTGACGTGCTGGAGGTGGCCGAACGCATGACCGGCTTGTTGGCGCGCGCAGCGGCCAGAGGCGCTGCGACCTCGGGACTGAAAACCATCTTGAGCGACAGTCTCAAAGCATTGAAGGCAGCAGACGCCGCCAACGAGTTGGCAGCCTTCACCAGCGCACGCCGCCGTTTTTATCGCTGCCTGTTAGACATGGGCGGCAACCGCGAACTTAAGCGCTTGTTTCCGACGATTCAAATGCCCATCGTTTATGCGCAATACCGGCTGCCTGCGCTGCAAAAAATACGCCTGCGCGACTACGCCAAAATCGCAACTGCCGTCAGAGCAGGACGCCAAGAAGAGGCCGAAGCCGCCGGCGCGGCACATGTGCAGCATGTCCGGCAAGAGATCGTCTCACACGCAAGTTGAGCCGACCCGAAGACACCCATGCGAGCCCAGCGCAATCAAATCGGCGTGGCTGCAACGGCGACAAGGTGCTGCGCAGTGAATGCGACAGAGGGGCAACTTTTCAGCCCCTTGTTGTGGTTGACACAAATCAAAGTAGTCTGCTTAATGGACACTGAAACTTGGAATCGATAAAAAGGAACTAGCATGTACCAACGAATTTTGATCCCTGTTGATGGCAGTGAGACCGCCACAAAAGCCATGGTTACAGCGCTTCAATTGGCCCGCGACTCGGGCGGGCAAGTGCACCTCGTCCATGTGGTCGAAGGCATGACGCCGCTGGCCGCTGATCCGTATGGCGCTTACTCCGGTGAAGTGATTGAAATCATGCGCCAAAGCGGCAGCAAGATTCTCGAAGATGCGTTAGAGGTCGCCAAGGCGGCAGGCGTGACAGCCGACACCGAGCTATTTGACAACTTTGGCGAACGCCTTGCAGAAGTGGTGGCCGATGCAGCCATCCGATTCAACGCAGATTTGATCGTGGTTGGAACACACGGCCGACGAGGCTTGGGCCGGATGATGCTGGGAAGCGGCGCCGAACAAATTATTCGCCTTGCACCGGTACCTGTGTTGGTCATTCGCCAGAAAGAGAAAAAAGACGATTCGGCATGACAACAGACGCTGAACAACAAGGACGATCAAAATGAAAATTCTTTTCCCGGCTGATGGCAGCGCATTCACCAAAAAGGCCCTCGCCTATCTTGTCACACATCAAAATATGTGTGGACCCGAAGATGAGTTGATCGTGGTGAATGTGCAGCCCCCCATCCCACACCGCGTACAGCGCATGGTTGGGGCCACCACGGTTCGTGAATACCATAACGATGAAGCCTCTAAAGTGCTCAAGCCAATTGAGCGTTTTTTAACCAAGCACAAATTGAACTTCCGGGCCAGTTGGGTGACCGGTTCAGCCGCGACCGAGATTCTCAAAGCGGCAAGCAAGGAAAAGGCTGACCTGATCGTCATGGGCACGCATGGCCATGGTTTGATTGGCCGGGCCGTCATGGGCAGCGTCGCCCAGCGCGTGCTGGCTGAAACCAACATACCGGTTTTGCTGGTCAAGTAAATTCTGACTCTGCTGCCGAGGTTGCCGCCTTCGGGCGGCCTTCAGCTCTTCGGTCGAATCAGTCGCCTGAGGTTTTGTTCCAGCAACCATGCCAGCTGGCGCGCATAGGCAGTCTTAATTTTCAGGCATTGCCGATCAACCGGTCAGTGCGCGTGGCCCCACAACAAAAAGGCGTCACGGCCCTCTGTCACCAAGCTCACTGGCGCACCCACTGGCAACAGCACTTTGGTCGGCACGTGGCCAAAGGGCAATCCTGTCAAGACGCGCGCTTTGACCTGTGACTGCAACCATTGCACGACGGTTGCCAGCTTGAAACCTTTGTCATGCGGCACCAGTTTGAAGTTGGTGAACTGGCCAAAAATAATGGCTTTTTGCTGAGCCAACACACCCGCATGCAGCAATTGCGTGAGCATGCGTTCGATGCGGTAGGGGTGCTCGTGCACGTCTTCTAAAAACAAAATGCCACCCTTGATTTGCGGCAGATAAGGCGTGCCGACCAGCGACGACAAGACCGATAAATTACCGCCCCAGAGCACGGCATTGTTAACTTTGAAATCAGTTGATTTTGCGGTCGCTGTAAGTGCTACTGCGGCTGCTGTAGGTTTGGGCAACTGCCAACCAGCGCCCTCGCCCTGCCCGCTCACCAAGTCGTCGAAGCAGGCCTCCATGATGTCGTCGGGCGTGCCGTCAACGCCAAAGTCTTCACCGAGCGCCGGACCTGCCCAGCTGATGGCACCAGTCTTGGCCAGCAAGGCCGATTGAAAGGCAGTGAAGTCACTCAAGCCGACAAACTGTGTGCCCTTGGTGACCGCTTTGGCCACCGCCTTGTAGTTGATGCTGGGCAAGATGCGGGTCAAGCCGTAACCACCACGAGAAATTAACGCGATGTCTGCACCACTGGCCGCAGCGCGGTGAATCGCTGCAAGCCGGGTCTCGTCATCGCCGGCAAAGCGTTGGTGGCTGGTCAAGGCCGACTCATCGACTTCAACCTCATAGCCCAAGGTTTTCAGGCGGGCGATGCCGCGTTTGAAGCTGGCTTTGTCGCGCACGGCGCTGGAGGGGGAGTAGATGTAGATATGTTTTTTCACGATGGCAATTATCCCATTGGCCGTTTAGCGCACTGACTAGTGCAGAGATCAGTGCATGTCGAAAAACTGAACGACCTCGGATGCCATGCCTTCACCTTGATAGGCCTCGTCAACGGCTAACAGGGTTTGGCCAGTCCATTGATTGGCCCAAAATTCTCGCGCCTGCTGGGCTAACAACGTGCCCTCTGCGCCTTCAAGGTCATGCATTTCTTGCATCATGCGCGGAAACCCTCGCAATGCAGCGCGGTGTCCGCTGTCGACAAAAGGCGCGTTGTAGGCAGCGGATTCTTCGTCGCTGGTGGCTGGCAAGCTGCGCAAGGTCAGCAACCCGCTATAACGCTGAGATGCAGCCATCGGCAAGCTGAGGCCTAGCGAGCCACCTCCGTCTTGCAGCACCAACACCACATTCTTCAGGTCTAGCCGTTCAACCAGTTCAAGCAGCGACTGGCGATGAAAATCGAACTGATGGAAACTGTCTTTCTTGGGCTTGTCGCTTTTCCCAAAACCGATCAGGTCGGGGGCCACCACGCGGTGACCTGCAGCCAGAAATACAGGAATCATCTTGCGGAAAAGATAGCTCCAACTCGGGCTGTCATGCAAGCAAAGAAACGTCAACGCAGAAGTCCCGTCATGTACGCCCTGCTCGTCCAGATAATGCATACGCAGACCAGCCAATGTCGGCAAGTCGCTGATGTAGTTAGGCGGCCAAGGATAGTCAGACAAACCGATGAAAGCGGCATCGGGCGTGCGCAGCGCGATGTCTTGCAGCGGATGGTTGAGCCGCGCTTCTTCACGCCGCACAGCGCGCCTTTCACCAAAAAATGTCTGTAGTAAGGCTGTACTTTCTTCGGCCAAGACGCCGCCCTGAACAGCGGTCTGATGATTGATGCGTGCTTCGGCAAACAGGTTCAACACCGAACCCGCAGCGCCGGTTTTGGGTTCAGTCGCAGCAAACACCACCCGCTTGAGCCGCGCCTGCAGCATCGCGCCACTGCACATGGCGCAAGGCTCTAGCGTCACATACAACTCACAGTCATCCAGCCGGTAATTGCCCAGCACCTTGGCTGCCGCGCGCAAGGCGACTATTTCAGCGTGCGCCGTCGGGTCGTGTGCATCAATCGGTGAATTGCGTCCGGTGGCAATGATCTGGCCGTCCTTGACCACCACCGCACCCACCGGTACTTCCCCTGCAGCCATGGCTGCACGAGCTTCAGCCAAAGCGGCTTGCATCATCTCGTTGTCTCGCACGTCAGCTGCGATCATGCTTTGCTGCTTTTCAGCCGGACCATCCATTCGGCCAGCGTGCGCTGATGGCTGGTACCGGACTCGTACATGCGCAGCGTGGCGTCATGGGCTTCGGGTCGGTGCTGGTTGAGTTTGAGCTTGCATTCAAAGGCCGTCACGCGCATCTCGAACCCGACGATACCGGCCAGCATCTTGCGTTGGTAGTCAGCGTCCAGCGAACGCCATTGCGCCGCATAAGCAGGCTCATGCTCGCCAATGAGTTTTTTCAGCAAGGCGTCTTTGGCCTCGGCCTCGTCAATCAACACGGCCTCAACCGTGCAGTGCACAGCCAAGTAATTCCAAGTCGGCACACGCGCTAAGTCGGGGTACACCTGCGGCGACAAATACGCATACGCACCTAAAAAAGTCACCACCGCTTTAGGCCTAGCCTGCAGGTAACGCCAATGCGGATTAGCGCGCGCCACGTGACCAAGTAACACGGGCGTGGCACCTTCATCAGCAGCCAGTTCATCATCCAA
>JABMMH010000440.1 GCA_013205645.1 Polaromonas sp.
CCTGGCGCTGGCACCAGCGGTGTGTATTTTTCTGCGCTGCGAGGCCCGTGCTTGGTGTCGTCGCCGGCCAATTTGAGCCAGTTCAGCATGCCGGCGCGGGCGGCTTTTTCAAACGAGTCGTACGGCTCTTCAGCCTTGGCGAAGCGACTTTCAAACTCAGCGTGCTCTCCCTGACTCTCGAGCAAAGCCCAGTGGAAAAGGCCGGGACGAGGCTCGCTCACAGTGAGGGCGATGGGGCGTAGTTGGTTGGCCATAAATGTCCTTTGCAGAGTAAGGGGCAAGCTTGAATGGCGTGCATAAAAAACCTTGTAGGTGAAGACCTCGGCGCTCAGTAGGACGCACTAGATAAGTACTTATAAATGTATAAATCAATTTATAAATAAATAAAATATTTTGGGTACTTTAATGCTTTTTTCGGCGAAATGGCCTACAGACGCTGTCAATGCTGCGTGTAACGATGAGCGAACCAATCATCAAGGACATCTTATGAAACACTTTTCCCGTATGTCGGTCATCGTTGCAGCCAGCGCCTTTGCGCTGTTGGCCGGCTGCGCCACCGGCTCACAGCAGGTGACTGCCGGTCAATACATCGATGACACGACCGTCACCACACGCGTCAAGACGGCGATCTACCAAGAGCCAACGCTGAAATCTGCCGAGATCAATGTCGAGACCTTCAAAGGCCGGGTTCAGCTCAGCGGTTTTGTCAGCACGCGCGCCAACATGGAGCGCGCCGGTGCTGTGGCCAAGGGCGTCAACGGCGTCACCGCCGTCAGCAATGACTTGAGGCTCAAATGAGCACCGCCCGCACCACATCAGGTCGCGCCCTGACCGCCCTCGGTCTGGCTGTGCTGATGGGTCTTGGCGGTTGTGCAGGTATTTCTGATCGTCAGCAGAACACCGCAGCCGGGGCCGGTATCGGTGCCGTGTCAGGTTCGATCCTGACGGGTGGCAGCACGATAGGCACATTGGGTGGCGCGGCCGTCGGCGGCATCATCGGCAACGAAGCCGCAAAGAAAAAATAAGCGCGTAGGTGATCAGAAGGCCGGACCGGGCGTGAGCCTGAGTCCAGCTTTTTTGTTGGCACAGCACTTGCATCTAGCCTTGTATACAAGTATGGATGCCTTAAGTTGGTGCAACGCAGATGATCACTGAATCAAGCTCGAATTTCGCTTCTCATGCAGACCCTGTCGCGCAGGTTTTAGCCGACCCAGATTGCGCTTGGATTCTTCAGTTGGCCGAGCCTTTGGTGGCGAAAGCAGCAGCCCGTGGCCCTCAGCCTTTGGCTGGCCTGCGGTTTGCCATTAAAGACAATATGGATGTCGCTGGCAGCGTCACCACCGCAGGCTGTCCCGCTTTCGCCTTCAAAGCAGATGCCAGCGCACAAGTGGTGCAGCAGTTGCTCCATGCCGGTGCGGCGCTGGTCGGCAAAACCAACCTCGATCAATTCGCTTGCGGCCTGAACGGTACGCGCTCACCTTTTGGTGCGGTGCCGAACGCGTTCAACCCGGCTTATGTGTCGGGCGGCTCCAGCTCTGGCTCGGCTTATGTGGTGGCCAGTGGGCAAGTTGATTTTTCATCGGCACCGAATGGCTGGACATCAACGGCACGCAGCAGCCTTGCCGCGCGGCCATGGGTTTGCTGACGCAGCCGATCTCGTTTACCGTGGCGCGGCAACTCAGCGATGCGGGTGTGGCGCATGTCAAACCTGCCGCGTGCTGAATCCATTTCCACGACACCTTTCACTCCGAACATCACTACCCCATGACCGCTATCAATTTGCCCAACGTTGTCGCTGAAGTCAGCGCTCAATTTGCACGCTACGAAAAAGCGCTGGTGACAAACGATGTCGCCGTGCTGGACGAACTTTTTTGGGACAGCCCGCACACGCTGCGTTACGGAGCCACAGAAAATCTCTACGGTGCCGACGAGATCAAGGCCTTTCGGGCAGCTCGGCCAGTGCAGGGGCTGGACCGTCTGCTGCTGAAAACCGTCATCACCACGTTTGGCCAAGACATGGCCACCGCCAATGTTGAATTTCAGCGCGTTGGTAGCTCACGCACAGGACGCCAAAGCCAGACCTGGCTGCGTACGCCTGCAGGCTGGCGCGTGGTGGCTGCGCATGTGAGTTTGTTAATGCCGCTCGCGTGAGTTGATCGTTACCTCCATGGCGGCCCATCGTTCGCGCGCTGACGACGTTCACACGCAGCTGAAACGCGACATCGCCGAGTTCCGCTTGGTGCCCGGTGACCGCTTCACGGAAACCGAAATCAGCGTGCGTTTGGGCGTCTCGCGCACGCCGGTGCGGCAGGCGCTTTTCAGGTTGCAGCAAGAGGGTTTTGTCGAGGTATTGTTTCGCAGTGGCTGGCGTGTCTTGCCGTTTGACTTCAACCAGTTTGAGGAACTTTACGACCTGCGCATGGTGCTCGAAACCACCGCCGCGCACCGCCTGTGTGAGGGCGCACTCAAGGTCGATGCCGCTCGGTTGGAGACGCTCGCCGCCATTTGGCTGGTCAGCCCCGAGCAACGCAGCACCGACATGCGAGAAGTCGCCGC
>JABMMH010000441.1 GCA_013205645.1 Polaromonas sp.
CTGCTGTCCAATCCGCTACTGTCGTACACGGAAATTTTGGCCAGCATTTACAAAGATTTCACGGGCAAGTCCCCGCGTCAACCCAACTCCATGGCAGAGACGCATGATCAACTGACGGACCTCGCTGTCCTGTGCGCCAAATCAGGTGAGTGCATGGTGGTGATGGTTGATGAGGCGCAAAAGCTCTCAGCAGAAGCGTTGGAAGGTTTGCGCTTGCTGTGCAATCTAGAAACAGAGCAGCGCAAGCTGATTTCTCTGGTGCTGGTTGGCCAGCCTGAGTTAGAGAAGACCCTCGCGCTACGTGCCATGCGGCCGCTGCGCGAGCGTATTGGCATTTGGTGCAAGCTGGGGCCGATGTCGCGTGCTGAATGTGCGAACTATGTTCGTCACCGTATGGCGGTGACCAGAACGAGTGGCGATGTGCATTTTTCAGGCATGGCGCTTTTTTTTCTTCACCGAAGTACCAAGGGGGTTCCCCGGCGTATTAATCTGGTGGCTGAGCGTGCAATGCTGCTGGCTTTTGGTCGTGGTCAGCATCGGATCAATTGGTTCATGGTTCGACGGGCCGTTGCAGATGTGAAGCCTGGGAGCTTTGAATGAGTGTGATCGACGAAGCTCTGCGAAAACTTGAGGATGAGCGTATCCAGCAGGCGCGGCAAGACAATGGTGAGTACTTGGCCGCACCCGTTTTGGTGGTCCGGTCAACCTCATTGACGAGCGGTTTGCTGTGGCTGGTTTTGGGTGGGGTCGTCGTGGGTGTTGCTGTTTGGATTTGGGAGGGTACAGCCAGTCAACGGCCGTTGCCTGTGGCCGCTGTTGCATCGCTAACTGCGGTTGTCGCTGAGGTACCCGCAGTGGAGCCGATCCAGCCAGTTGTGATGTTGCCGGATCCGGTGGTGGACCTGACCCTGCCAGTTGTGACATTGCCTGTTTCTGCAGAGGCTGTGAGCGTTGCAGGGCCAGTCGCGACCACGCCTGTTCCGCCGACGTTGGCGTGGCAGTCTCCTGTGTGGGTTCGCAGTGCTGCGACTTTGATGACTCACGGAGACCGGGTGGGGGCGCTGCAAGGCTGGTCGCAAGGTTTGGCAAGGCTGTCTCCCAAGGATGCGCTGATTGTTTTGCCGGCCACCGCGACCAATACCGAGGCATTGACTTTGTATCGCAGCGTGTCGGGGCAGTTCCCAGCCCTGTTGGCACAGGAAAATGATTCTTTGCGTGTGCTGCTGATCCCCGATGCGGACGAGTTGGGTGATGTCTTGACAGACCTTCGCACCTATCTCAAGCGCAGGACGCTGAGGACCACGTCGGTGGCGGTTTGGCGGGCAGAGATAGACGTGCGTAATGATGCCAAACTTTCTGTGCCTGTTGCTGTGCAGCCTGCGGTGGCTTTGAAACCCGCTGTTGTGGCCAGCCCGGAGCGCATGAATTCAGCCTTGGTCGAACTGGAGTCTGTGAGTAGCGCGCGAGGGACGGCAAATTCCTCGGCAGCTGAAATATTAAGCCGTTTCAACGAGGTAGAGCGGATGCTGTCGCAAGGTCAGTTTGATTTAGCCGCAAAAACCGTAGAACAAGTCGAAGCCGAGGTCGGGGTTACGTGGCAGACAAACTACCTCAAGGGCACAGCTGCCCAAGGCTTGCGTCGTTGGGAAGATGCTATCCAGGCATTGACCAAGGCGCATCAATTGAATCCGGCGAGCATGGAGGTCTTGCTGAATCGGGCCATTTGCCGGCAAGAAATTGGCCAGCATGAGGCGGCGTTAGATGACCTTCGACTGGCCACCGTGCTGTCTCCGGGTACGCCTGAGTTGGTGGCTAATTCAGCGTACTCGCTGGACGCGCTGGAACGGCCCGCAGAGGCCTTGGTGCAATACCAAAAGTTTCTGGAGATGACTGCCGGCCGTGGTGAGTATGCAAAGCTTCGGGCGTGGGCCAGTAAAAGGGTGGTGCGATGAGGGGACTCTTGGGCGTCAATCGCCGGCTTTGGGGTGGCCGTGCCACTGGCTTTACGCTGGTGGAGTTGACTCTGGTGTTGGTCGTGACGGCTTTGTTGCTGGGCATGGCAGCCAAGGGGCTGACGCTGTTCGACCAAAGCAAGGCTGATCAATTGTTACTCCAAGTGCGACAAATGGAATCGCTGATGAATGAGTACAAAAGAACGCACCATCGCTGGCCTGGGGACTGCGATGGCAACGGCCAGATTGACTCGTCTATGACAGACTTTGTGGGTGCGATTGCTGAAAACGCCAGGTCGATCAGGGCTGAGCATTTTGAATTTACTGCCACGTCGCCAGTCGCCTCCAGCGAGTCGGTGAATGGCGATCCTGCAGTGGCGGGCAATGCATGCCCGATTGCTTTGCCGACGGTTCACAGTGGCGAATTGACCCCGACTGTTGCTTCGGGTTTCAATGTTCCTTATAACGATCTGAAACTAGCCGGGCTGCTCAGTGTGGCACAGCCAAACCGCATTGCCGCGATGCATGCTGCCGGTGATTTCATGGCGATGACGAAGCTGGGCTTGGGCAGTCCGCTCTCCGGCAGTGACCCGTACTTTAATGCGATCGTGTTGTTCAACGTGTCCGTCAGCTTTTCCCGAAAGTTGGCCGTGGCTCTTGATGGCTTCGATGGTGCCGAGGCTTACAAAGGGCGCTTAAGGCGTATCCGAGTCAGCGGTGATGGGTTCGAAACGAGTTGGGTAAACAACTCAGGTGTGACGAATGAAACGCAAGACTCTTTGATCAACGTTGCGTACTTCTTTGACCAAATGCCGCTGCCTCAAACATATTAATCACCATGACGACAACTCTATGTATTCGATACTGGGCATCAGCTTGGCTGGTGCTCAGTGTCTTTGCCCCCAACTTGTTGATGGGTGTGGCCTTGGCGCAGCAGCAGGTGCAAGACACTGCCTATGCCAAAGACTATCTTCAGCGTGAATTCGAGCAAGCCTTGAAGCTGGCTCAGCGTGGTGGTGTTGTGGCGCAATTTCAAGTGGGCCGGTCTTATCAAATGGGCGTTGGTGTGGAGCAGGACTTTAAGCGATCACAGCGCTGGCTACGCCGCGCTGCATCAGCCGGTTCTATGGACGCGCTGGTGGCGGAGGGTCAATCCTTTGAGTTTGGCTGGGGCGTGCCAACGGATATCCGCAGAGCTGTTGATCACTACCTCACCGCAGCAGAGCAACGCTCACTCCGGGGTTTAGATGCTTTGGGGCATCTATATTGGAAAGGCGGCGGGGCGATTAAACCAGACGCAAGCGAGGCCTTCAAGTGGTTTAGTTTGGCGAGTGCTCACGGACATTACCGCTCGGGTCAAGAAAAGCAAAAGATATCTCAGCAAATGACGCCGGTGGAGTTGGAATATGCCGGTTATCGGGCCAATCGCTGGGAGCGACACCAACAAGGGCGGGAATCGATCGGTGTAGAGACGCGCGAAGAGTACATCCAAAAAACGCATAGCACACCCTATTTTTACAAGTTAGTGGATGTGTACAAGCTCGTGGATGTTTACCAGTTGGCCAACCGAGTCAGCCAGAAGCCTTGATTTAGCTTGTTTCGCAGAACTCAACGCAGATCAATTGCGCGTGATGATCGGCGACAAGTGAGTTGCCAATTGGTACTCCCGGCGGGTTCTGAGCTGGCGCATCAGC
>JABMMH010000442.1 GCA_013205645.1 Polaromonas sp.
AAACCTTTCACCTTGAAGCGAGCTTGTTCCAGCGCCAGCCCGACTACCTGCTCAAAGTGCGCGGCATGAGCATGCGGGACATCGGCATCATCGACGGTGACCTGCTGGCTGTTCAGCAAACCAAAGAAGCGCGCAACGGTCAAATTGTGGTCGCAAGGTTGGGTGATGAAGTCACCGTCAAGCGCTTTCGGCGAACTCACAACCTGATTGAGCTGTTGCCTGAAAATCCAGACTTCGAACCGATCATCGTCAGGCCCGGTGACACCTTCGAAATTGAAGGGCTGGCGGTTGGCCTGATCCGCAACACTGTATTGGGCTGACAGCGCTTTAAGTCGTCGAGCGGCACAAGGGAAAGCGCTGTTCTTGCAGGCACAATATCGGGATGAATATTGTCATCCTCGACGACTACCAAGACGCAGTTCGCAAGCTCGACTGCGCCAAAAAATTAGACGCTTATCCGGCCAAGGTTTACACCAATACCGTCAGAGGCATTGGCCAGTTGTCGGTTCGCCTCAAAGATGCCGACGTGATCGTGCTCAACCGCGAGCGCACGCATCTGCCGCGCCAACTGATTGAAAAACTCCCCAAGCTCAAGCTGATCGCGCAAACCGGCAAGGTCGGCGAACACATTGACATCACCGCCTGCACCGAGCGCGGTATTGCTGTCTCGGAAGGTGTCGGCTCACCAACCGCACCCGCCGAACTGACGTGGGCGCTGATCATGACCGCCACACGCCGCATCCCGCAATATGCCGCCAACCTAAAACACGGCGCATGGCAACAATCGGGGCTGAAAACAGGCTCCATGCCGGCCAATTTTGGCCTCGGCACCGTGCTCAAAGGCAAAACACTCGGCATCTGGAGCTACGGCAAAATCGGCAAAATCATCGCTGGCTACGGCCGTGCCTTTGGCATGCGCGTGCTGGTCTGGGGCCGCGACGCTTCACGTGAGCAAGCCCAAGCCGACGGCTTTGAAGTGGCGGCCAGCAAAGCTGAGTTTTTTGAGCAAGCCGACGTCTTGACCCTGCACCTGCGGCTGAACGAAGCCACGCGCAACATCGTCACACTGGACGACCTGTCCCTGATGAAGCCCACCGCCTTGATCGTCAACACCTCGCGCGCCGAGTTGATCGCGCCCGACGCCTTGGTGGCCGCCCTCAACCGCGGTCGACCGGGCCTCGCCGCCATCGACGTTTTTGAGTCAGAACCTATTTTGCAAGGCCACCCGCTGCTGCGCTTAGAGAACTGTATTTGCACACCGCACATCGGCTACGTGGAACAAGACAGCTATGAGCTGTACTTCGGCGCGGCTTTTGACAACATCGTCAACTTCATCAAGGGCACACCGACCAACATCGTTAACCCGGGTGCGTTGCAGGTTCGCCGTTAATTCGTAGCCAAGGACAACATGACAACTCTCTTCAACACCATTGGCGTCATCGGCGCTGGCGCCATGGGCCGCGGTATTGCCCAAATTGCAGCGCAGGCAGGCAGCCAAGTCTTATTGTTCGACAAAGACCACGCTGCCAGCAACCGCGCCATCAACGACATTGCAGCGCAATGGGACAAACTGGTGGCCAAAGGCCGCATCGACGCCGCGCTGGCTGAAAGCTACAAAGCGCGGCTTTCAGTCCCTAACGCGCTCAGCGATCTCAGCCCTTGCGAGCTGGTGATTGAAGCCATCGTCGAACGGCTCGACATCAAGCAAGCGCTGTTTGCCGAACTCGAATCCATCGTCGCGCCGCAAGCGCTGCTGGCCAGCAACACCTCGTCGCTGTCGATCACCGCGATTGCGGCTGGCCTGAAACACCCCGAGCGCATGGCTGGCTACCACTTCTTCAACCCGGTGCCGCTGATGAAAGTGGTCGAGGTCATCAGCGGCCTGAAAACCAGCGCCGACACTTGCGCCGCGCTGACCACCTTCGCCAAACAAATGGGCCACACGCCCGTGCAAGCGCAAGACACGCCAGGCTTCATCGTCAACCACGCGGGGCGCGGCTACGGCACCGAAGCGCTGCGCATTGTGGGCGAAAGCATTGCAGACTTCGCCACCATCGACCGCATCTTGAAAGACCAAGCCGGCTTCAAGCTCGGCCCTTTTGAATTGATGGACCTGACCGCGCTCGACGTCTCGCACCCGGTGATGGAGTCGATTTACAAGCAGTATTACCAAGAGCCGCGCTACCGCCCAAGCGTCATCACCGCACAACGTTTGGCTGGCGGCTTGCTAGGCAAAAAAACCGGCGAAGGTTTTTACCGCTATGCCAATGGCGTGACCGAGTGGCCGGCTGAAGCACCCGCGCCCGTGGTTGAAGACCTGCCGCCGGTCTGGGTCTCACCGCGTGCCTCGCGTCGGGCGGAGCTGCTGAGCCTGCTGAAAACACTGGGCGCCGTCATTGAGACCGGCGCCTCACCCTCCATGAACGCCTTGACGCTGGTCGCGCCGCTGGGTTTTGACATCACCACCGTCGCTGTGGTGGAACGGCTTGACCCGGCGCGCACGGTCGGCATCGACATGCTGCTGGACGACGC
>JABMMH010000443.1 GCA_013205645.1 Polaromonas sp.
GGTGATCTGGCTTGACAAAGGACAAGTCCGTGCAGACGGCGACGGCGCAAGCGTTTGCGCCGCTTACGAAGCCGATGTGGCGGCGCGTTGCCAGTCGCAGCCCATGACCATCGACTGAGGGACTTCAATTGGGAAGTTTTTACAGTGACCACCGCACCTGGCTGCATGCAGTTTCAGCGTCCCTCAAATTGCTGCTGCTGGCCGTTTTCGGCACGACTCTTTACGTTTTCAACAGCGCCGTGGTGTTGCTCGCTTTTGCTTCGCTGTGCTTGGGGCTGTTTGCATCACTCGGTCAGGCCACGCTGCCAGCGCGAAAACTGCTGATCATGGTGGTTGCGGCTGGGCTGCTGATCACCGCTTTTCATGCTTACTTGCAGCAGCCTTTGTTGGGCGTGGTCAGCGCGCTGCGTTTGCTGAGTGCCTCTTTGCTCGGCATCGCGCTGATGTTGACGACCCGCGCCAACGACTTGCTGGACGTTCTTGAAAGTCTGCTGTCGCCGCTGAATCGTTTTGGTGTCAAATCAAGTGCGCTGGCTTTGCAAGTTGCGTTGATGCTTCGCTTCACCGAGCATTTCTTCATTCAGTGGAAACGTCTTGACGATGCGCATCGCGTGCGGACTGGGAAATCAGGTGGCTTTAAACTGTTGGCGCCTTTGACCATCCGCATGCTGACCTCGGCTCAGCAGGTCGCCGATGCGCTTGAGTTGCGGCTGCCGCCCTGAATCGCTACATTCGCCTGCCCTTTTTTGACCCCCTCAGACTTTTCAACATGATGACTTCAACTTCCTCTCGCTCCAGCGGACTCGCCTACGTCTCGCTCTTTGCCGCACTGGTGGCGGTCTTCGGTTTGATACCCAAAATTGACTTGCCTTTGGGCGTGCCCATCACGCTGCAAACACTGGGCGTGATGCTGGCCGGCTGCATGCTCGGGCCGAAGAAAGCGCTGCAAGCATTGCTGCTGTTTTTGGCCGCCGTCGCCGTGGGTTTGCCACTGCTGTCGGGTGGCCGCGGCGGTTTGGGCGTGTTCGTCGCGCCGTCCAGCGGCTATTTGATCGGCTTTCCCATTGGCGCTTTGGCCACGGGTTTGCTGATGGCTTATTTGCCCGTCAACTCGCCACGACGCGCGGCGATCAGCGCCTTTTTTGCGTCGGCTGTCGGTGGCGTCCTCGCGATTCACGTCTGCGGTGTGATCGGTTTGGTCACGCTGGCTAACTTGAGTTGGACGCAAGCATTCTGGGGCACCTTGGTCTTTGTGCCGGGCGACTTGATCAAGTGCGTCTTGTGCGCCATCGTGGTTCACTCGGTGGCACGCGGCCTGCCGGATTGGCGCTTTGGTGGCCGAGCGTTTCAATAATTCCGACGCGCTGACCGATCTGGTCCACGCGCCACTGGCGCACTGGGCCAGCGTACGCGGAGATGCCGTGGCCATCAGCGACGACAGCAACAACCTGACATTTGCTGAACTCAACTCGGCAGTGCAGCAACGTGCAGCAGCCCTGTCTCTAGCGCAAGCACCGGCCACACTTCTGGTCGACGACAGCGCGTCTTCCATCCGTCAGCTTGTGGAGTTTTTGGCCGTCATCAGCAGCGGTCGTTGCGCGGCCATGGCCGATCCGGATTGGCCTGCCGCCGTGCGAGAAACGATGCGCGAGCAGATTGGCCAACTGCCGACTGTCCTGCAGGAGCTTCATCCCACGTCACCTTTTTATATCGGCTTCACCTCCGGCAGCACAGGCTTGCCCAAAGGCTTCAGACGCCACCACCGCTCGTGGACTGAGAGTTTTAGGATTTGCGTCGACACCTTCGGGCCTGACGCTGCCAGCGGCATCTTGTCGCCCGGACGCAGCTCGCACTCCTTGTTTTTGTTCGGCATGTTGCTGGGCATTTGGACGGGCGCAGGCGTGGTGATTCAAGACAAATTTTCTGCGTCACGCGCTTTGGACACGTTGCGACAAGGTCACACGCCGTGCCTGATCGCCGTGCCGAGTCAGCTGGTATTGGTGATCGAGTTGGCGGCACGGCAGGCCATCACCCCGATTGAGGCCACTCGCTTGATCATGATCAGCGGCGCGCGCTGGGCGCGCCACCGAACCGCCGAACTGCAAGCGCTGTTTCCACA
>JABMMH010000444.1 GCA_013205645.1 Polaromonas sp.
GCACGCTGTGTGGCGAATTCGGCCATTTTGGGGTTGAACTCAATGCCAATGGCGCGCGCGCCGTACTTTTTACCAGCGGTCACAGCAATGATGCCGTCGCCAGAGCCCAGGTCATAGAGCAAGTCATTGGAGGTGACTTGGGCCATCGACAGCATTTCGTCCACCACCGACGGTGGGGTTGGGAGCCAGATCACATCTTTACCCGCCTGATGCGGAACGGGCTGGAAGGGTGCTTCTGCGCGAGCGAACTGGGCTGCACCAGACAGGCCGACAAGAACCAAACAAAGGACCGGAAGGCGACGGGAAAAATGCATGCACAAACTCCAAAGTAGTCTTGATAATCCAGTGGGCTTCATGCTCAACTCCCCACAGCTTGGTTGTCAACCTTGTTCAAAGCTGACTCACGCCAGCGCAAAACCAGCAAGGCCATGACACCGCTGCCCAACAACCAAAATGACACGTGAATGGCGTTTTGACTGACGGCGTACATCACGCTGGAGTACGCCAAGAAGCCGCAAGCAGCGCAGAACACCAAGGGCGTGAACGGGTACAACGGAACCCGGAAAGGGCGTGTCGCCAAAGGGTCGCTGTGGCGTAGCCATAGCAAGGCCAGCCCGACCAGCAGCAAGAAGCTCCAGAACATAGGCGCGGTGAATTCAACCATCGCAGCAAAGCCGTCAGCCTCGCTCATGCCCAGCACAATCAAGCCAACACTGATGCCGGCTTGCAGCACATAAGCCCGCGTCGGGCTACCCGAAGGACCTTGCCATTGGCCGAGTTGGCGCAGGCTGGCCCAGTCCAAACCGACCGCGTAGTTGGCTCGCGCGCCCACCACCATGGTGGCGTTGATACTGGTTAAAGCCGCGATAGCAACGAAAAGCCCAAGTGCCTTTTCTGCCCAAGGACCCCAAGCGAGGCCCAGCACATCGGACGCCGCCGTGGTGCTCTGGCTCAAGCCTTGCAAGCCCAAACCATGCAGCAAAGCCATGTTCACCAAAAGGTAAATAGCCGTCAACAGCAGCATGCTGATGACAATGACACGGACGATGCTGCGCGCGCCGCCACGCAATTCAGCAGAGATATAAGCCGCTTCATTCCAGCCACCAAAGGTCAACAACACAAAGACCAAGGCCAGCCCGAATTGCGAAGCCGCCGGCACGCTGCTGAAGAACAGGCTGGTTTCGGCGACGGGTGCCTCCACCGAAAACCCGGCCACCACCACGGCGAGCAATCCCAGCACCACCAAGGCCACCAGCGAAGACTGAATTTTGGATGACGCACGAATGCCGATCACATTGACCAAGGTCAGCAGCAACACGATGCTCAAAGCCCAAATGGCGCTGGAGTACTCACCTAGCGGCACCACTTGGCTGAAGTAATCGCCAAAGACGAAGGCCAGCAAAGCAATCGCACCGGGGTTGATCACCGTCGCGCGGGCCCAGCCATAGAGAAAGGAAACATGCCGGCCGAAGGCGCGATGCAGAAAATGATAGTCACCGCCGGCATGCGGGTAGGCGCTGCACAGCTCGGCATAACAAAGCGCTCCGATCACCGAGATCAGAGCGCCAGCGATCCAAATCATCAAGGTCCAGCCAACATCGTTGGTCAGAGACGCCACCAGCGCCGGCGTTTTGAAAATGCCAGCACCAATGACGATGCCGACAATCAGGGCGACGGCGCCAAAAGGGTCTAAGAGTCGTTGTGGCTGGCCGTCAGTGGCCGCCGTGCTCACAGTCGCGTGGCCTCAACAGCCTTGATCGAGCCGTTGGCCGTGTGCATGCCGGACAAGTTACCCGCCGTGACAGTGGCGGTGATGCTTTGCATCGCCTTGTCAGCGCCCATAAAGCTGAAGCTGAGCTTGTCCGCACTCAACTGCACGCCCAACAAAGGCTGGCTGACGCCGGCCACGGTCATCGTGCCACCGACTTGCTGGAAGCTTTGAGTCAGCGTCAGCTTGCCAGGCGCAGCACCCTCTAGGCCCTTGATGTTCCATTCACCGGCCACCTTGGCAGGAACAATCCACAAGTAGGCAGTTCCTGAACCAGCCGTCGAGGTCAGGTCTGGCTCCCACTCTTGCATGCTGAAAGCGTGCGAGACGATGCGGGTGCCGGGCGGCATGTCCAACAAGGTCGGGCGCAGCCGCAGGTTCAGCGTCGGCAGCAGGTACATGGTGACCACGGTGGCTTGGCTGAAGTCTTCGGCAAAAATGTCGCCATTGATGAACGTCACCTTGTCGGAAACGCCCTCTTTCTTCGCACGCTGTGTGGCGAATTCGGCCATTTTGGGGTTGAACTCAATGCCAACGGCGCGCGCACCGTACTTTTTGCCAGCGGTCACCGCAATGATGCCGTCGCCAGAGCCCAGGTCATAGAGCAAGTCATTGGAGGTGACTTTGGCCATCAACAGCATTTCGTCCACCAAGGACTGTGAGGTCGGGATCCAGATCACATCTTTACCCGCCTGAGCCCGAACGGGCTCGTAAGGCACTTCTGCGCGTGCGAACTGAGCAGCGCCAAAAAGGCCGGCAAGCGCAAGAACAAGAGCAAGAGCAAGACCAAGAACCGGAAGGCGGCGGGGAAAATTCATGCGCTAGCTCCAAAATAGACTAAAGGAACTAGCGTAGTTTGTATATAAGTATTTATTCCTAAAAAATATTAATACTTACATATTTATGACATTACTCGCCGCAATCACACCACCGCCCAAACACACCTCACCGTCATACAACACTGCTGACTGA
>JABMMH010000445.1 GCA_013205645.1 Polaromonas sp.
AAATGGGGATTGATGATCACTGGTGGCAGTTGGTCGGTGTGGCAAAGTTTCGATCCGCTTAGCCGTGCGGGTGCAGCCGGTCGCATTGCTTTTGTCGAAGAGGGGGCACGACTGCTAGGGGTTGGGGCGGCTGAATGCCAAGCCCGCAACAGCGTCGTCAGTGCTGGCAGTCGGTCGATTTCCTACGCTGACATCGTGCGCAAAGGCAAGCTCGGTCGAACCTTCACGCCAGAAGATCTGAAAGCGATCACGTTGAAGACGCCTGAGCAACGCCGCTTGATTGGCCGAGATGTGCAAGCCATTGATGTGCCTGATAAGACCAATGGCGCAGCGATTTACGGTATCGATGCGGTCGTTGAAGGCATGGTTTATGCCCGGCCGCGCATACCGCCAACGCGCTATGGTTCTACCGTCTTGTCGATTGACGACAGCGCTGCAGCCCAAGTCAAAGGTTATTTGAAGTCTGTGGCCTTGAACGACCCTTCAAATACAGTGCCCGGCTGGGTGATGGTTTATGCAGACACCTACGCTGCGGCCAGTCGAGCCGCTGATTTGGTGAAGATCAAATGGCGCGCTGGACCGACCGCCAGTGTGTCTGAAGCCAACATTTTGGCGCATGCAGAACAGCTGGTAAGTGAGGCATCGGCGGGTTCCTTGGTGGTTGACGACAGTGGCGTTGAGGCCGCATTTTCAAATGCTAAAGTGCGTCTTGAGCACGACTACACCACCAGCACCGTGCTGCACTTTCAGTTAGAGCCGGTCAATGCGCTGGCCCTAGAAAAAGACGGTGTCTGGCATGTTCACACCGGCAACCAGTGGCAATCATTGGTGCTTCCCACGCTGGCCAAGGCGCTTGGGGTGGCCGAAGACCGGGTCGTCATGCGCACTTATTTGCTGGGAGGTGGTTTTGGTCGTCGACTCAACGGTGACTACGCCATACCCGCAGCACTGGCCGCCCAAGCCATGGGCAGGCCGGTGAAGATGGTCTGCAGCCGCTCCGACGATGCACGCTTTGACTCACCGCGTTCGCCTTCGATGCAGCGGCTGCGCATGGCTTTCGACAACAAGGGCAGCGTCACGGCGATGGAGCACATCGCCAGCGCCGGCTGGCCGACCCAAGTGTTGGCGCCCGGTTTCATGCCGATGGGGAAAAATAACAAGCCCTACGATCCTTTCGCGATTTCTGGGGCAGACCACTGGTATTCGGTGGGCGCACATCGGGTGCGGAGCATCTCAAATGATCTGGCTAGCGACACCTTCCGTCCGGGTTGGCTACGCTCGGTCGGACCGGGCTGGACCAACTGGGCCGTCGAGAGTTTCATCGACGAAGCGGCACTGGCCAGCAAGGTCGACCCCTTGGCCTTCCGGCTGGCTTTGCTCGACGGTCGCGGCAAAAACGCGGGCGGCGCACCGAACGCTGTTGGCGGTGCGGCCCGCATGGCGCATGTGCTGCGCCGTGTGGCTGAAAAAGCCGGTTGGGGCAAGGCGCTGCCGGCCGGTACTGGCCTCGGCATTGCCAGCACCTTTGGGCAGGAGCGCGACATGCCGACGTGGACGGCCTGTGTGGCTCGCGTGAAGGTCGACGCCGCAACCGGTGCGGTACAAGTTGTCAAGCTGTTCATGGTCATTGACGCTGGCACCATCATCCATCCAGATGGCGCGCTTGCGCAGGCTGAGGGCGGTGCCTTGTGGGGTCTGAGCATGGCACTGCACGAGGGTACTGTGTTTGTCGATGGCGAGGTCAGGGACACTAACTTGGGTGCTTACACGCCTTTGCGGATGGCCGATGTGCCGGACATGGATATCGAATTCGTCGCCAGCACCGAGACGGCCACCGGCATGGGTGAACCGCCTACGACTGTCGTCGGCCCGGCGATTGCCAATGCGATTCATGCTGCGGTTGGTGTGCGTTTGCGTGACCTGCCGATGCGACCAGCCGCCTTGCTCAAGGCCTTGGCCGCCAAGCAAGTCGTTTAACGTCAATCAGACGGTCAGCGTAAAACCGTCGCTTGGGCTTGCGCCTGAGCGACGGTTTTTCTTATGCTTGGGCAACTTCGCTTTGGGCCTTTCCGCAGACATCAATTGGATGGACTCAAGAAAATGACACTTAATAATCTATTTTTGGTAAATAATTAGTTTAATAATACATTCTCATAACAAGCGAGAACTCATGGAAACACTCACAGCGATCGTCGCGGCTATCAACAACTTCGTCTGGGGTCCACCCATGTTGGTGCTGATTCTGGGTACCGGCCTGTACTTGCAGTTGCGGCTCGGGCTGATGCCGCTGCGGCGCATTGTCATGGGTTTTCGAATGGTCTGGAAAAGCCGTCAAGCGGAGGCGGGTGCCAAGGGTGAAATCACACCTTATGCCGCCTTGATGACCGCTTTGGCCGCCACCGTCGGTACTGGCAACATTGCCGGCGTGGCCACGGCGATTGCCATTGGTGGGCCGGGTGCCCTGTTCTGGATGTGGATGACCGCGCTGGTCGGTATGGCCACCAAGTACGCCGAGGTGCTGCTGGCGGTGCACTTTCGCGAGGTCGATGACCGCGGTGAGCATGTGGGCGGCCCCATGTTTGCGATCAAGAACGGACTAGGGAAGCGTTGGGCTTGGCTCGGTGTGGCTTTTGCGCTGTTTGGCGGGCTGGCCGGTTTCGGTATTGGCAACATGGTGCAGTCCAACAGCATTGCTGCTGCACTCGACGCCAGCTTTGGCGTCGCACCCTGGGTTTCGGGTGTGGTGTTGATGGTGCTCACCGGTTTTGTGTTGCTGGGCGGCGTCAAGCGCATTGGCGCGGTGGCGGCCAAGCTGGTGCCGGCTATGTGCATCGGTTACATCGTGGCGTCACTGGTCGTTTTGGGCATGTATGCCAATGAGATTCCGGCGGCTTTTGGGTTGATTTTTACGCATGCGTTCACGCCGCTGTCGGCGGTGGGCGGCTTCACCGGTGCCACCATCATGCTGGCCATGCGTTACGGCGTGGCGCGCGGTATTTTCTCCAACGAGGCCGGTCTGGGAACGGCCGGTATTGCACAGGCGGCCGGCCAAACCAAGGATGCCGCTGAGTCCGGCATGGTCGGCATGATGGGTACCTTCATCGACACCATCCTCGTCTGCACGATGACGGGTCTGGTGATCATTGTCACTGGGCTCTGGAGCAGCGGCCTGTCAGGCGCGGCACTGAGCTCTGGCGCTTTTGGCGCGGCGTTACCGGGCTTTGGCCAGTATTTCGTGGCCATCGCCCTGACGGTATTTGCCTTTACCACCATCCTGGGCTGGGCCTATTACGGCGAAAAATGCTGGGGCTACCTGTTTGGCAGCAAGATCATCCTGCCTTACCGGGCGTTGTGGACGCTGTTTGTGCTGGTCGGTGCAGTCACGCATTTGGACTTCGTCTGGCTGCTGGCTGACACCTTGAATGCCTTCATGGCTTTCCCCAACTTGGTGTCTTTGGTGTTGCTGTCGCCGGTGGTGAGCAAGGTCACCAACGACTACTTTGAGCGCAAGCGCCGCGAGGGCTGAACTTGTCGTCCACCTCTTGTTGAACGTCAATGAAAGCCCAGATTTGAAAAAAAGCACCCAATTTTTGTCGGTTTGCCTGTTGCTGGTCGGTAGCAGTGGTTTATTCGCTCAGTCGACGCAAGGGATGCAGGCGCAGCCTGATTTGCAAAACGTCGCCCAGTTGTCGGCCAGCGCAACGGTCGAGGTGCAGCAAGACATGCTGACCATCACCATGAGCACCACGCGCGAGGGCAGCGATTCTGCCGCCGTGCAAAACCAACTCCGGGTGGCGCTGGATGCTGCTTTGACCGAGGCTAAAAAGAGCGCGCAGCCGGGCCTGATGGAGGTGCGCACTGGCAACTTCAGCCTGTACCCGCGTTATGCCAAAGACGGCAAGATCAACGGCTGGCGAGGCACGACTGAGCTCTTGCTAGAAGGCCGGGATTTTCCGCGCATCACGGCGGCTGCCGGCAAGATACAGACTTTGACGCTGGGTCAAATTGGCTTTGCACTGAGCCGCGAGGCGCGTGCCCGAGTCGAGGGCGAGGCACAGGCGCAAGCCATCGCGGACTTCAAGGTCAAGGCGGCGCAGGTCTCGGAAAGCTTCGGTTTCACGTCCTACACGCTGCGTGAGGTGAGCATCAACGCCAATGACCAAGGCCAAGTGCGGCCACGCATGATGGCGATGGAGGCCAAGTCCGTGATGTCAGATGCGCCGATCCCGGTAGAGGCGGGCAAGAGCACGGTGCTTGTCAATGTCACTGGCTCGGTGCAGATGCAGTGATGCCCAGCTCTTTTTTGCGCAGTTGCCGGTTGATCACCCGCATGCGCAGGCTGTCGTAAGCCAAGTTGTAGAAGAAGGTGTACGGCAGGAAAAACAGCACGATGCCGATGTCCAGTAAAAAAGCAGTCCACAGACTGATGCCCAGCCACCATGCGGCCAGCGGCACGACTGCCAACACCAGACCGATTTCAAACACCACGGCGTGTGCTGCGCGCACAACCACCGTGCGGTGAAAGCCCAGTCGCAGCTGGAGCCGGTCGAAGAGGGCGTTGAAGAGCATGTTCCAGAGCATGGCGATGAGCGAGATCATGAGCGTCAGCAAGCCCATATGGGCCAACGAATAATCCAGCAGCCAAGCGCCCAGC
>JABMMH010000446.1 GCA_013205645.1 Polaromonas sp.
TGATTGGCCCATCCACCAGATCAGCGTGTCTTCCTGGATACGGCGGCCCGTTTCCTGGTTGCTCTCAATCGAGATGCTGGCGTAGAAGCCGTCGTCGTCAATGGCGTCGCTGTCCAGGTCAAATTTGACTGCGCCAATGCTCAGGATAACTGCGTCGGCAACTGTGCCAAGCGTTTCCAAATCAACCATGATGTGCTTCATATTTCTTTCTTGTTTTCTGGAAAGCCCACCGGGATATACCCGGCGGGACTGACTTAGACGAGTGCGTCAGCTTCGGACTTGGTTTTCTTGACCGCCGGGGCTTTGACAACAGGCGCAGGCTCGACCGCTTCAATGGCTTCGAGTTGCGTTGTCAGCTTTTCGCTGCCTTTGTCGGCAGCAGCCAGCAGCTTGACGTGCTTGGCTGCAGCGGCGTCGAACGCTTTCTGAGCGGCTTTGACTTCGGCCTCTGCGGCTTTGGCCACAACGGCTTGCGCTTTGTTCAGCTCTTTGATGGTCGCGTCGGCCGATTTCTTGGCCGTGCTCAGAGCTTTTTCGGCATCCTTGAACGCAGCGTGGATTTCCTTGATGGACACGCTGTGGTTCTTGATCGAGAGCTTCAGGCCGGCGACAGCGGCCTTTTTCTCGACGATGGACATGATTTTGCTAGGTTGACGTGCCATGATATTTACCCTTGAGTTGGTTGGAATACTCGATTTCCCTGAGCCGAACTGCTCGGGAAATCAGCCTGTCAATGACGGACAGGCGACGCGTGGAAGATGCCTCGAGATCGAGGCAGGCGAGAACTTCGGCTTCGGTCAGCTCGCTGAGCACTTCGTTCAAGCGAACAAAGGACTGCAGCGCCTGGTCGATATACCATTTACGAACGGACATAGATGTTAGAACATTGCGCCAGCGTGTAGGAGAATTCCTACACACTGATTCAATTTAGCGTCGGGCTGCGACCTTGCCGCGAGCCGCCGGCTTTTCCTTGACAAAGCTGGACACGTCGGGCTCGGCTGTGAGGATTTCACGGGCCTCGTCCTGGCGCGCAAAGTGGTCGCCGACGTTGGCGTTGGGCTGCGGGTCGCTGAAGGTCAGCTTGGCGTAAGACTCGTTGCTGTCGAAGCCCACAGTGGTGATAACGCCAACAGGCGGCATCTGAAACACACGGGCAACAGAGTTGACAAAGCCGTCAAAGCCCTTGTTGGCCGTAGGCGACGTGGCCAGCAGCCACAGCGGCGTGTCGGCGTCGGCGTCAGGTGGCAGCACAGCCAGGATGCGCGTGTTTTTGCACGCTTTGCCCTTGCCGGCCGAGCCAAACTGGTTCATGGGGCACGACTGGCAGTCGGTGGCCTGGGCCAGCGGCGCGTTGGGGCTAGGTAACATTTTGAGCGGATTGGTGCCGATGGCAAAGCACGCAGGCGGCGCAATGTTGTCTTTGTCGAACGCGTTTTCATAAAACTTGTTAGAGCTGGTGAAATCAACAATGACCAGTTGCAGCGGGCCTTGGGTCTTGGTGCCGTCGGGCAGCATGAACTGCTTGTCCTGCGTGACGCGAATGAAGTTGCCGGTGGCAGGTGCCGTCATGCCAGACACAGCCGCAGCTTGGGCGCGCAGCATGTCTTGGATGTTGACGACGTTGGAGCCGGTGGTCTTGACGGCCACGGCAGTGGACGGGACAGCAGCGAGTTTTGATTTGGTAACCATGAGAGTCTTTCTTAGAGGTTAGATTACAAACTACGAACGTTGAGTGTGCGTTTCGTGAAGGGCTGCACACCCGGAATAACTTTCTTCATGCCCCAGAGTTCACGCAGTGCCGGATCGGACACACGCTTTTGCACCAGGTGGAAGAACTTGTTTTTGGCGATGTAAGGCCAGAAGGTTTCCCAGTCCTCAACGTCGCCAACGACGGTCTCGCTGATGGAGACAGAAGCCGACTTGCCCTGTGCCTTGGTGGTGTCCTGCGCATCGAGCAGTTCGAACATGGTGCTTTCCAGCGCTTTGATCTGAAGCTCGATGCCCTTGGTGACGACCTCGGCGGCGCGCTTGTCCTCGCGCAGCTGCCACATCTTGTCGATGGTGGCGCCCAGGGTGAGGACAGGTGCTGGCTTGAGAGCCGGCGTTTTGGCTTTAGGTTTTGCGGCGGTTGCTGCGGTCATGGTTTCCCTTGGTTGAATGTATTCTAACTTAGATGTTAGACGTTGCGTTAAAGAAAGCAGAATGTTGAAAGCTAATTTTTAAGCCGGTGGGCGATGACATCGAGCTCGGTCATGCGGCGGATCATGGTGAATCTGAGGTGATACCGCTCACCTTCGACATCTACGAACGTGCTCAAACCGCAGTCGATCTCGATTTCCTGGTCAAGAAACTCATAGCGCCCGTCGTCGTAGTTTTCCTCTTGAAAAAAGCCGTCGCGGCCTTCTTCGTCAGTGAGAAAAACATCGCAAAGCTGACCATTTAAAAACAAAGTGTCAGATGCGCAAGCTGCAAGCAGCAGCGTCGTTTTGAACGTAGTCAATCTTCGCTCCTGTAAAAGTCGTCGATGACGGCGCGCGCCTCGGTCACCACCCGGCGGCGAGACTGCTGGTCACCGGGCGACATCTGCGGGCCGAACTGCAGCAGCATGTTCTCTGCGCTGGCGCACAGGTCGTCCAAAGCGTCGCCAGCGTCGAGCCAGCGCGAGATACGGTCATTTGCTGTAGTTGACATCGAAGTTCCTCTAAATTGTGTAAAGACTACTTGCTGTAATTAAAATCCCAGCCGCCTTCGCAGTTGAGAGGAATCGTGCTGCACCAGGCAGGCGCAGTGCTCATGCAAGAAGCCATGAACTCGATGCACTTGGTAGCCTGGGCGGTCTTGGCGATCGCAACGACTTCGTCGTGCGTGGTCATGACGACGCGGTACTTGCGGCTGATCTGCAGCATCTGCCAGGCAACAATGATCCGGGCAAGCGCCTGCACGATGTTCTCGCACAGCAGCCCACCGTAGATCTTTTTGCGCTGGTCTTTGGCCTGGTACGACCACTCGTCCCAGCCGTTTTCCTCGTTCTTGCTTTTACGCAAGTCCGGGTACTTCAGGGCCATGCCGTTGGGCAGCCAGATGGTCTCCTTTTCCCAGTTGATCGGGCCGTGCGAACCGGTGCGGCCGACAGCCATGTCTTCGATGATCCGCTTGCACGTCTCCCAGCCCTGGACGATGGCCCAGTTTTTTTGCCGGTAGGTGTTGACGATGCCCTTGCAGCGGTCAGCCTCGAAGTAGACTGGCGGGCCGCCGAGCGCACCTTTGGCCAGCGTGAGCTGGAACTTGGCAGCGCCCATCTGGAAGCCCAGCCCCAGCACGCAGACCTTGCCGACAAAGCGTTCGAGCTTGTCGGCTTTGGTGATCTCGCGCCCGTAGACATGGTCGCCAAAATTGCAGTAGGCGTCGCGACCCGTGCCGGCGTCGGCTGCACGAAAGGCTGCCATCAGGTCATGCTGGCCCCAGAGCCAGCCGTTGACGCGGCATTCGATCTGGCCTGAATCCTGCACCGCAACGACGTGGCCTTTGGGGGCCAGGATCGACAGGCGCAGCTCGCCGCCGCGCGTCAGGTTTTGCATGTTCATTTTGTTTTGCCCGCCCCAGCGGCCGGTGTGCGCGCGGTAGTAGGCGTAGCCCACGGGCAGGCTCATGCCGTCAGCCCCGGCGGTCAAGAACCGCTGGGCACGGGTGACGTTGGTCGTTGACTTGACGGCAATGCGCACGTCGACCAGTGCTTGCAGCCGTTCCTGACGGGCGACCATCAGCTGAACGTCGCCGGGCTTGTTGAGGTCAAAGCCCCAGTCTTCGACGCGGTTGGGCAATTCGAGGAACTTGGCGTCGTCTTTGGCAAAGGCAAACGCGTACTTGCCGTCTTCGTCGCGCAGGTCTTTGGGTTTTTTGATCCACGCGGGGCTGATTTTGGTTGGCGGCTCGACGCCCTCGGCGCGCAGCAGGTCGGCAAACTTGTCGTTGCTGCCGATCACGCGCTTGATGATCAGCTGCTCGCGCTCGGTGCCGCCCAGCAGCTTTTCCTTGCCTTTGAGCAGGCCGGCGTCTTCGTAGTCGGCTGGATCGACTGCTTCGTACATCAGCTTTTCGCGCCGGTCGAGCTCGCGTTTGAGTTCAATCTCGACGCGCGGAATGTCGATTTTGAGCACCGGGGTGCAGAACATGCGGCAAGTCAGGTCGATGAGGTCCATTTCGTCGGCCGGCATCTTGGGCAGCATGGCTTTGAAGACGCGCA
>JABMMH010000447.1 GCA_013205645.1 Polaromonas sp.
ACGGCTACGCCGAGCGCGAAGCGGCCAAGGCTATTGAATCAATGATGCCAGGCAGGTGCTGCCCTATGAGGAAATTGAAATCACGCTGGGCGCTGACAGGGGCTATGACGCCCAGGAGTTCATCGACGCTTGCATCGAGATGAAGGTGACACCGCATGTGGCGCAGAACACCTCTGGCAGGAGTTCGGCCGTGTCTGAGGCGATTGCGCAGACAGCGGGCTACGCGGTTTCGCAGCAAAAGAGAAAGCTGATTGAACAGAGGTTTGGCTAGGCCAAAACGGTGGGCGGGATGCGCCAGGTGATGGTGCGTGGGCTGCAACGCGTGGACCAGATGTTCGTGTTGACGATGGCTGCGTACAACCTCACGCGCATGCGCACGTTGGGACAAATCCGTCTGCAAGGGCAATAAATGGATAAAAAAAGCGATAACAGCGATTTAGCTCGCCAGACGCAACGCAAGCAAACACTGTGATTTCAAAATATGAAAAAAAACCGAAAAAAACCACTTCAAGCCAGATATTGCGCCTGCGCAGTCAGTATTTCAGCGCCTGAACGGCTGTAATTCAGGCAGTCAAGATTCGTTTTCTATTACTCAGGCGAAGGAAATTTAGGCAACATAAATGCCTGGGAAACCCGCGTGAGATATGGCGCTTATGTCGTTTAAATTACTGACTTCTGTGTAACGCTGTTCCTGGATCAGCGCTTGGCCGGTTCAGGCAGGCGTTCACCACCCGCAGCTACAGTGCGCTTTGCCTTTTCGGCCGCCGCGCTCTGCATCGCCAAATAAGAAATCAGCACCGCCACATCCTCATCACCCAGGCGCAAATTGGGCATCCGGACCTTCGGGTAGTAGTTGAACAGAAGCATAGCGATCGGGTCGCCTTCTGCCAGCACCTTGTCCGGCTCCTTGAGGTAACGCGCAATCCAAACCGGGTTGCGGCGAGTGGTGACCTGCCCGAGGTCAGGCCCAATGCGGTCGCCCCCACCTATCGTGTGGCAGGAGGCGCAGCGACTCTCAAACGTAAACTGCGCCCGGCTGGTGTCAAGCGATCGCGCCTGCGCATAGCTGGCTGTAGGCAGCACTGGCTCTTTCCAGCCGAAAAAATTCGCCATGGTCGTGGCCAGAAACCGGGGGTTGTCGACGGCTGAATTGCGCATCCACTGGCCATTAGGGTCATTGCCCAGCATCAGGCTGGTGGCGTGGCCGTCCTTGCTGGCGGCATCGTTGAGACGCGACAGGCCCAGCTTGCGGGTCAGCAGCTTGATGTCTTCCTTCTTGCCGGTCAGGAACAGCCAGCCCGGACCCACACCAAAATTGGCTGCATAGGCCTTGAGAATTGTCGGCGTGTCTTTCTCCGGATCAATGCTGATCGAGTAAAAGAAAATATCCTTTCCCATCCGGTCACCCATCAAGCGCTGCACTTCGGCCATGCGAGCTGTTTCCAATGGGCATTCGTCTTTGCAACTGGTATAGATGACATTGATGGCCACCGACTTTCCCTTCACCAGGTCTTCATAAAAACGGACTTTCTGCCCTTCGTGGGTGGTCAGCAAAATGTCGGGGAAGTAATCGGCGCCCCATTTGTTAGCAGCGGCGGCATCATGAAGCGGCACCACCATGAGCAGCGCCAGCAGCCATGCTTTTGCAATTGCGGCGGACGCAAAAAATTTAAGAGCGTTCATGTTTTACATTTCCTGCCACAAAGAAATGAGGGGTAGCGCCCGGTCTGGCCGGCCGCCAGGGCAAGCGGCGCGGATCAATTCAGGGCGGTGCGATGGTCTTCGCCGTCATGCTGACGCCCGAGGCGGCATTGAAGGACACCGCAAGCAAGACGTTTGCCGTGCGCGCCGACTGAACGGCGGCTCCGAGCCTGTAGGGAAAGGTGACCTCGATCTGATCAAAGGCCAGCAGGGGACGGTGCACGATGGTCTGGGCTTCGGTAAGGAATTTCTTGCCGCCGGCCTTGTTCACGCCCACGACGCTGCTGAAATCAATGACCAGTTCGAGGACGGTGGGACTGCTGAATACCGGGTCGGGTATGACCCGGGTGCTGACCGTCAGCGGACCATTGAAGCCGACGATGTCGGGGCCCGAACCGGTGGCCCCTTCAATATTGACCCTTAATACAGAAGTTTGGATTTGGGCCTGCGCTGAAACGCCCACAGCCAGGAGCGGCAGGGCTATCGCCGCGACCAGAAGAGGGCGCAAGAACCTTTTGCAAAGAAGATCGGTTTTCATGGCTGACCTCATCGTTCAAGGACAAGAAAAATATACGGGGCAGCTTGGATGCCCCGCTGCGTGAGCGGCTAGCCCGCGTTGGGCAGGATTTGCGTGGGTGCCACGAACTCGACACCGGTAGGTTTCGGAATCGGCGTGGGAAGCGGTACAAGCACGGCCTGGCCACTGGTGTCCAGCTCCCAGCGCAGCAGCATGGCGTTGTCTTCATGCACGGTGTTGTGGCAATGCTCCATGAACATTCCGCCCCAGTCCCGGAACTGCATCGTGATGGTGATGCTGCCGCCAGGACGCAAGCGGTACACATCCTTGCGGCCCTGCTCCCACGGCGGAACGTTGCTGGCTTTTCCATCGCGGGCAAGCACTTGCCCCTCTTCAAAATGGATATGGATCGGATGGTCCCAGCCTCCGCCGCCATTGACAAGCGTCCAGATTTCCCGCGTGCCGGCCTTGGGCGCGGCAGAGACACGGCCAAAATCTGCCGCCAGCATTGACCCGCCATCGATTTTTACGCCCCACGGTCCCAAGGCCGATGACAGAGGATCGTTGGTGGTCTGGGAAGCGCCGCGTCCCCACTCGAACGTGCGCTGGCGGGCCACCGGAATCTTCGACAGGTCGGGATTCGGAATCAGGTCCATGCCGCCGTACTTACTGAAATCCCGGCTTGGGTCCGGAGCCTTGACCGTACCGCGCACGCGAAATTCAAGAAATTTTCCGACACAGGGGTCGTCTGATTTTCCCGACATGGCCTCGCTCAGCGACAAATTCTTGGCCACTTTACGCCCATCTTGGTGCTCGGCCAGGTTGACCAGGTGCAGCTTGGTGCCGTCGCTGTAGTTGGAAAAATCGATGACGATGTCAAAGCGTTCTGCAATTCCCATCTCGTCAAGTTCAGTCAGTTGCACTGCGCGCGGCAAGAGGTTGCCGTCATTGCCAATCTGGATCATGGGCGCGGCGTTGCTCAGGGCCAGCTTGAAAAATCGTGCTACAGAAGCGTTCAGGAAACG
>JABMMH010000014.1 GCA_013205645.1 Polaromonas sp.
AAGGGAAAACGCCGCTCCGCCACCAGGGCCACCATCGTTGGCGTCATCAGCAAGGCAACGAACAACAGCGAGACGATGACGATGACCGGAATCGCCATGAACAGCAGCAATGCGGGTGCCATCACCAGCCGCAGATCACTCAGCCCCAGCCCTTGCAACCACTCAGACATGCTGGCGACCAGCTGGTAGCTGTCAAGCTGCGCGCGCAGCAAGTCAATCGCATCGTTCCAATAAAAGTAACCCAGCCCCAGCGCGATCGCCGCCATGATCAGCAGCGGCAAAAAGGACAAGGCAATGACCCGCGGGTGCAGGCAATACAGCGTGGCGCGCCAAAAGGAATCGATCAAGCGGTTCATGCGCGCCCCAAGAGTCGTTTCAGTCCCCGCCACTGCTGGGACGCCAAGCCAGCGCCATCGTCCAGCATGGCGTTGTGCGCGTCTTTGACGCCGGTCGGGTCGCAGTGCGTTTGAAAGTTGGCGGTGCCAAACAGCTGGTCCCACCACGGCAACAGCACGCCGTAATTGCATTC
Organism: Polaromonas sp.; assembly: GCA_013205645.1. Lineage (GTDB taxonomy): Bacteria > Pseudomonadota > Gammaproteobacteria > Burkholderiales > Burkholderiaceae_C > Polaromonas. Next base: position 530 of record JABMMH010000014.1, read on the forward strand.
CGCTGAATGGATGCTGTGGTGCACCCGATGAAACAGCGGGCTGACCCAGAGCCGCTCGCCAAGGCGCCCAAAACTCAGGCGCAGGTTGGCATGCTGCAAACTTTCGCTGAGCTGCGTCAACGCGACGATGGCGACGAATTGCTCAGGCGCCACACCAATCAGCTGCGCCAGCAACACCAGCAAAACACTCACCAGCACATCGTCCAGCAGGTGGTTGCGGTTGTCGCTCCACATGGTCATCTGCTGCTGCGAATGGTGCAGCGAATGCAGCCGCCACCAGAGACCGATGCGGTGCTGGCCGCGGTGCAACCAATAAGCGGCGAAGTCAAGCGCCAACAGGTAGATGACAAAACTGACCACCGTACCGTCCGTCACGCCAGGCCACACTTGGTCGAGGTGAAAAGTACCCATGCCAGCGGTTCGCAAGAGCCCGAAACCGCTGTCAAAAAGCGGCTCTAGGGTGAAGAAAAGCGCCAACTGAAATAACCCCAAACGATGGATCAGCGTGTAGATCACGTCGGTGCGAATCGTCGCCCGATCGGTCACCGATTCGACGGGTCGCCAGCGTTGCAGCGGCCCAATCACCAGCAGCAACACGGTGATCTGGATCAGCCCGACCAAGAGCCAGGTGCTGGCGGCATAAGCCTCTTCCAGCAAATTGCCCATGCCCAGCTGAAATAACCCGGGCGCAAGGGCTTCAAACAGGGTCGACTGAAAAACGGCAAAGGCGTCACTGAACCAGTTCATGATTTGGCCTCGCGCTGTTCAATCCAGCGCTTGTACTGCGGATGCTGACGCAGCGTGGCAAAGCAAAAACCTCGCGCTTTGAGGCCGACGATGAGTGGTTCCAGCACGGCGGGTGCCCACGGCTGTTGACGTGACCAGATGCCCAAATGCGCCACCAATATGTCGCCGGCTTGAATTGTCTTCAAAGCTTTTTCAAGCAGCTGCGGGTTGGGGAATCGATCACTCGGCAACTCATCACCCAAAAATCCTGACGGAGCCCAAGCCACATGCGCATAGCCACAGCTGCGCGCAGCCTTCAACAATTCAGGCGAGGTCTTACCGCCCGGCGCCCGAAACAAGGGCAGCGTTTTTCGGCCGGTGATCTCCTGCAAGCGCAACTCGGATTTGTGGATTTCGGCGCAGTACTGCGCTGAAGTCCAGACTTGATCTTGACCTGCTTGTGGGCCGGCGGAGGCGCGAACCCGAAAGTGCGTGGCAGCGTTTTTCTCAAGCACGTCCGCGCGCCAATAGGTGTGGTCAAAAGTGTGTGAGGCAAATTCATGGCCTTCGCTGGCGCGGGCTTTCCACCAGCTGGCCCAGTCGCTGCCCAAGCTGCCGTTGCCGGTCTGGGTGCGCTCATTCGCGGCGAAAAATGTCACTTGCACGTCGTGCTTTTTTAGCACGTCGGCGATCAGCGGTGCCACCGCCATGTGGCCGGTGTCGAAAGTCAGGTAAACCGGCTTGGCCGCAGCACCGCCAAGCGGAACCGCGCAGCCACCCGCCCACAACGCAGGTGCGAAGCTGGCTACAACAGCCAGCCCGACAAGCCGGGCCAGCCGGTCAGCGCGACGCGTGATCCAAAGTCCAGACGCCATGCGGGCTCTTTCCAACGTTCACTTGTCGCACCAGCTTGCCGCTGGCCAAGTCAATCACGCTGAGCTTGCGGGCCCAGCGCGAAGACACAAAAAGCTGCTTGCCGTCGCGCGTCACTTCCATGCAGTCAGGGCCGCCCGGCACCGCGAAGCTGCCAACGACTTCCAGCGTCTGCAGGTCAATCTTGCTGATGGTGTTGGCCACACGGTTGCTCACCAGCACGTGACGGCCATCGCCCAAAGCCCGAAACGCATGCGCACCCAGCGCGGTTTTGATGACTTTGCTACGCGTTGGCTGTGGCCCGGAGACGTCATACACCTCGACCGCGTCGCTGCCAGTCAGCGCCACCAAAATGCGTTTGTCATCGGCTGTGCCGAACAGGTCGGCCGGCATCTTGCCGGTCTTGATGCGCCACTTGATGGCTTGCGTCTGCAGATCCAGCGCGATCAATTCGTCGCTGTCCTGCATGGTCGAATAAATCGTGTTGCTCTTGCTGTCGATCCACAGGTGGCTGGGCGTCTTGCCAGTCAACACGCGCTTGGCCAGCGTCATGTTGCTGCCGTCCCAGCGGTAAATGTCAATGTGGTTGAGCCGGTTCGCAGCTGTGACAAACCACTTCATGTCCGGAGAAAAGCGCAAATGGTACGGGTCCAGAATGCCGCGCACGGTGCGTTGGACTTCTGCGGTCTTGGGGTCGATGAAGGTCAGCGAGTCGGACAGCGCATTGGCCACGATCACCGACTTCTCGTCCGGCGTCATGTACAGATGGTGCGGCTGCTTGCCGGTGGCGATGCGCCGGGTTTCGGTCCAGGTTGTGACGTCCAGCACGCTGACACTGTCGTCCAACGAATTCAACACGAACAAAGGAGGAACGAACGCTGCAGCCAAAGGCGCGGCAAGAGTTGCCGGCGCGGCTGCCTTGGCGGGGGTGGCGGCCCAAGCGCTAAAAGCTGACACCGACAACAACGCCAACACAAAAGGAAAAAAGCGGGAAACAGAAATCACAAAAATGCCTTGTCTGATTTGCGCGCCAGTGTAGCGTCAGCTGCTTAACTCAACGCGGCAGTGGCCGTGGCCGCCGACACCGGCGCTGAAATACTCGCCAAATCGTCTGCCGTCAGCCAGCGCCACTGGCCAGCGGCCAAGTCAGCCGGCAGCAGCAAGCCGCCAATCTGCGACCGGTGCAAGAACTCAACCCGGTTGCTGACCGCTGCGATCATGCGCTTGACTTGGTGGTATTTGCCCTCCGTCAGCGTCAAACTCAGCTGAAGTTCGCCG
>JABMMH010000448.1 GCA_013205645.1 Polaromonas sp.
GAACAAGGCCCGGCGAACTCTCCAGAGCCACCGCAATTCCCATCGACTGAAACAAGGCCAGACCCAAGGTACCGTATCGGGTGTACTGCGTGATCTTGCGACGTCCGCTCTCGCCTTCCTTCTTCATTTGCTCGAATGTGGGAACCACATAGGTGAGCAGTTGCATGATGATGGAAGCCGAAATATACGGCATGATTCCCAGGGCAAATACCGTGAATCTCGACAATGCGCCACCAGAAAACATATTGAACAGATTCAATATGCCGCCCTGCTGGCCCTTGAAGAGCTCCTTCAGCTGACCTGGATCAATCCCGGGAACAGGGATGTGCGCGCCAATTCGGTAGACCACAAGGGCCAATAGCAAAAAGACGAGCCTGCTCCGGAGATCGCCGTACTTGCCGGTTTTCGCAATGGGAGCCGAGGTAGATGCCACTGATTGATCCAGTCGCGAATTAGGCGACCGAGCCGCCAGCGGCCTCAATCACTGCTTTTGCACCTGCTGTTGCACCAATGCCATTGAGCTTGACAGCCATGGTCAGCGTTCCTGATTTGATCACTTTGACTACTTTGGCCAACTGACCCACCAGGCCGGCCTGCTTCAAGGTCAGCAAATCCACTTCAGCCAAACCGAGCTGCTCCAGCCCGGTCAGTGTCACTTCCGCGTTGAACTTCAACAGCTGAGACTTGAAACCGCGCTTCGGCAGGCGACGTTGCATAGGCATCTGACCGCCCTCGAAGCCTACCTTGTGGTAGCCGCCAGCACGGGATTTTTGTCCCTTGTGACCACGACCAGAGGTCTTTCCCAGACCTGAACCAATGCCGCGACCGACACGGCGCTTGGCATGCTTGGCGCCTTGGCCCGGCTTAATTACGTTTAATTCCATTTTGAGTCTCCGCTCAGATAACCTTGACCAGATAACTGATCTTGTTGATCATGCCGCGCACGGCCGGTGTGTCCTGCAATTCGCTGGTGCTGTTGACACCACGAAGGCCCAGACCACGCACGGTGGCGCGATGTGATTCCTTGGTGCCGATAGGGCTGCGAACCAGCTGAACTTTAACTTTGATTTCTGTAGTCATTTCGATGCCGCCTTAGTTGAAGATGTCTTCAACTGACTTGCCACGCTTGGCCGCGATGTCTGATGCGGTGGTGGAGTTATTCAAAGCGTCCATCGTTGCGCGAACCATGTTGTACGGATTGCTGGAACCGTGGCTCTTGGCAACAATGTCCGTGATTCCCATGACTTCGAATACAGCGCGCATAGGGCCGCCCGCAATGATGCCGGTACCCTTAGGGGCCGGTGCCATCATGACATTTGCCGCTCCCCAGTGACCGAACACATTGTGATGAATCGTGCCATTTTTCAACGAGACCTTGGTCATGTTGCGGCGCGCTTCTTCCATGGCTTTCTGGACGGCAGCTGGCACTTCTTTCGACTTACCCTTGCCCATGCCAACCCGGCCATCACCATCACCAACCACGGTGAGTGCAGCGAAACCGAGAATACGGCCACCCTTCACCACTTTGGTCACGCGATTGACCGCGATCATTTTTTCCTTCAGACCATCGTCTGGAGCGTCGTTGTTTGATTTTGCTTGAAACTTGGCCATACTTAATTCCAGTCTGCTTAGAACTGCAAGCCAGCTTCGCGAGCCGCCTCAGCCAGCGCTTTGACGCGGCCGTGGTACGCAAAACCGGCGCGATCAAACGCCACTTTCTCTACACCTGCTGCTTTTGCTTTTTCAGCAATGCGCTTGCCAATGGCTTGCGCAGCAGCAACGTTTCCGCCCTTGCCTGATGCCCCGATTTCCTTGCGAATTTCGGCTTCTGCAGTAGACGCCGCCGCAAGGACTTTGGTGCCATCGCCAGAAATTACGCTGGCGTAGATGTGCAGGTTGGTACGGTTGACGGTCAGACGGGCAACACCTTGCATGGCAATGCGAATACGGGTCTGGCGCGAACGACGAAGGCGCTGCTCTTTTTTGGTCAACATGATGCAGCTCCTTATTTCTTCTTGGTTTCTTTGATCGTGATCTTCTCATCCGAATAACGGATGCCCTTGCCCTTGTAAGGCTC